>JAQBOY010000360.1 GCA_028287805.1 Mucilaginibacter sp. | reverse complement strand
CAGGATGCTTTTAATAAACGGTGTAATGATTTGGGTGTAGATCAAAAACTACTCCGATTGCGATATGGTAAATTTTTAGGCGAAGAAGATGAAAGCGGCAAAGAAGGTAATGACGAATTGGCCAAAGTTGAAAACTTCAGTAACGCCCAAATGCTTACTGATGCTTATACAGACAAGCATGACAATGCTGAAGACGCTACTTTTTTGGAGCCTGCCGTTAAAGAACAACTGAAAGCAACACTAACAGAAATGTGGAAGGCTGAATTGCACCTACGTATGTACAAACCTACAGATGCCTTACCTTTTGAATATAAAGCGTTACGTTTATTGAAGGACCTGCAGCAAAAATCACGTGCTTATGTGGCTAAAACTTCCTATAATCCACCGCCTATTAAAATTGAAAAACGCCTTACCGGCGATCTGAGCAAAATAAGTCAGCCGGTAAATAAAAAGGAAATAAAAGCGTTGGCAGATAGGTTTCAAAATTTAAAAAAAGCGGTTACAGTACTTGAACAACTAAGGTACGCGCCGGTACTAAACGTACCCGACAGGATGACTTTACAGGTAGCCGAACAGGAATTAAGTGTGAGGGCCTCAGCCGAGCCGGGAATTTACTTACCGGCAATAAGCGCGATGCGCCGCGTACTTTCTGCTGATAAAAACATTAAAATAGCCGATATCGCTTTGATAGAAAAAGCTATACAAAAAACTTTACCACAAGGTAATGCCATGCCTTCACCATCCCAAACAACAGCAGATATGGGACTGGCACAGGGATATTACAAAAATTTAAATCACTTAAACCGGTAATAAATAATGAGTTGGACAATATCGGTTATTATAATTTGCCTTTTACTCCTCACCTTTACTATTTGGCTGGAATACCGGCGTGACAACCGCAGCCGTTTAGCCTGGCGTATCATTGCAATATTAATTGCGGTAGCCGCGCTGGCTTGTATTGCATTACCCATTACTTACCAGGGCAAAGCAAAGATTAGTAAAGATACCGATGCCGTTCTGTTAACAGAGGACTACGATACCGACAGTATAAGCACCGGGTATAAAATAATTTTTACTATAGATAAAGAAATTAAAAGAGCTTACCCAAAAGCAACCTTATTAACCGGCATACAGGATATTCCTACAGCCTATCCAAATGTAAAGCAATTACATATTGTAGGTTATGGTTTGGAAAAGGCTGAGTTGCAGCAAATAAATATTCCGGTTACTTATACTCCACCTGCTGCGCCGCAAAATATATTGGCCGCTAACTGGCAGCAAAACCTAAAAGCCGGTGATTTATTGCAGGTACAGGGTAAGTTTAATAATACATCCTCAAAAACAGTAAAACTTATATTAAGGGGTTTAAATACATCGTTAGATTCCCTTAACATCCCGACAGGAAAAATCACTGATTTTGAGTTAACCACTACACCAAAAATAACCGGCAGAGCAGCCTATACCCTTTTGGCGCTAATTGGTAAAGACACTATTGAAAAAGAAAACATTCCTGTAGCTGTTGAACCTGCAAAACCGGTTAAGGTTTTAATGCTGTCTGCTTCGCCGGATTTTGAAAGTAAATTTTTAAAAAATTGGCTAAGCCAAAATGGTTATGTTATAGCTGCAAGAGCTACCATCACGAAGGACAAAATAAGCCAGGACTTTGTGAATATGGAAAAACAATCATTAGCGCAATTATCACCTGCTTTATTAAATAAATTTGATGTGGTTGTAGGCGATCTTTCAACTTTAAAAGCTTTAAGTGCGCCGGAAAGCGCCGCCCTGAAGCAACAGGTGCAAAATGGATTAGGAATCATTATCCGTGCTGATAGCTCAGGCAAGGAAACTTCATGGCTGCAAAATGACTTCAGAGTAAGTACAGTTTCATCTAAAACATTATCAGTTCCGTTATTGCTGCAGGGGCAAAAAAGAAAAACTTTACCTATCAATATTGAGCCTTCTTATATAAGTGATCGTAACAATATACAAAACCTGGTATTTGACCCGCAAAATCATATTTTGGCGAGCAGTACTTTAAGTGGCGAAGGTAAATTGGTATTTACTACCCTGCATACTACTTATACATGGGTACTGGCAGGTAGCGGTAAAGACTACACGGCATTATGGTCATTATTAATAAGCAAAGCCGCACGTAAAACACAACCCGTTTCAAACTGGACAACCGAATCTGCAATTGCTGCAGTTGATGAACCGGTGATATTGCAATTGCAAAGTAGCACAGCGCCTGGAAAACTAATAATGAATCATTCTATAGTTGGCGCAGAACAGAATCCGTTTATCGCTTATGAATGGAATGCTACTTATTGGCCCCAAAATTCTGGTTGGCAAATAACAAAAAACGGTGCAGGAGCACCTTCCTGGTGGTATTCTTATCAAAAAAACAGCTGGGCCGGTATCAAAAATTTTAAAAAAATAACAGAAACAAAAAATTATTTAGATAATGTGAGTAAATTTCAAACTGTAACAAAACAAATACAACAATCGGCTTCAATTGAAGTGCCTAAAATGTATTTTTACTTGCTTTTATTAGCTTCCTGCACCTTTTTATGGGTAGAACGTAAGTTAAATGCTTAATTAATTTATACTGAATATTAAAAATAAGGAGGATTAAACCTTTGAAACGAAGAAATTTTATTTATTTATCGGGTATTGGCGCAAGTGCTGTGATGCTGCCAAACCTGCCTGCATTTAGCAGGTCAATTGACCCTTTAGAGGCCTTGGACAATGTGGATGCCGGCATTAAAAAAGCTTTGGCCGACGCCGGGTTAAACGCTGCAAAAGCTAAAGGAGCCAGCTATGCTGATGTAAGGATTGGCCGTTACCTTAACCAGGGAATTGCTACCAGGGAAAACCGTGTACAAAACGTAGCCAACTCAGAATCATACGGAGTTGGTGTACGAGTAATAGCCAATGGTTGCTGGGGCTTTGCCGCTACAAACGATGTTACCAAAGAGGGCATTGCCAAAACAGCCGAAAGAGCTGTTGCAGTAGCTAAAGCGAACGCTAAATTAAGTACTAAACCGGTTGAATTAGCCCCTCAGAAAGGCTATGGCGAAGTATCATGGAAAACGCCTATTATTAAAAATGCCTTTGAAGTCCCGATCAAGGAAAAAATTGAGCTTTTGTTAGCCGTGAATGCTGCAGCTTCTGCAGGTGGCGCTACATTTGTTAACTCAAGGATACAATCCATTAATGAGCAAAAATATTTTGCCTCTACAGATGGCTCCTATATCGACCAGGATATTCACCGGCTATATCCAACGTTTGACGTTACTAAAACTGATCCGTCTACCGGCTCATTCAGCTCACGGGCTGCATTAAGCTCGCCGGTTGGTATGGGTTATGAATATCTTGACGCTACCGAATCTGAAAAGGTGCATGGCGTGGTAACACGCTATAAAAACCGGTATGATATGCTGGAAGATGTGAAGAACGCGGCTAAAAATGTTACAGAAAAAATAAGCGCAAAATCTGTTGAACCAGGAAAATATGACCTGGTGCTTGACCCATCGCACCTTTGGTTAACCATTCATGAATCTGTAGCTCACCCTACCGAGCTTGACCGTGTACTTGGCTACGAAGCCAACTTTGCGGGAACCAGCTTTTTATCATTAGATAAACTAAAATCAGGTAACTTCCATTTTGGCAGCAAAAATGTAAACATTGTTGGCGATAAATTGCAGCCGGGATCTCTTGGCGCAGTTGGTTATGACGATGAAGGCGTTAAATGCGGCAAATGGGATATTATAAAGGATGGTGTACTGGTAAACTTCCAGGCCATTCGCGATCAGGCTAAAATGATCGGCTTAAGTGCTTCT
>JAQBOY010000268.1 GCA_028287805.1 Mucilaginibacter sp. | reverse complement strand
TACTGGGGGTTTTCCGGTGGTACACCAACAGGCGGTGATGGTGCATATCCTGAACAGGTAAGGCCAATTGTTGATGTTGTACAATCAACTACAGGTAAAGCTCAGTATAAAAATCTTCATCAAATTGCAAGGATAATGAAAGCCTTGATTTTTGAGCGGATAACCGATCTTTATGGTGACGTTCCTTATTTCCAGGCTGGTGTGGGTTATTACAATAAAACTTATTTCCCGGTTTATGACAAACAACAGGCGATATATACTGACTTGTTAAAAGAGATATCCGACGCTACATCTCAGTTAGACCCTGCTGCTGATATACCAACGGGAGATAAATATTATAACGGAAATATTGATCAATGGAAAAAATTTGGCAATACGCTGCTATTACGTGTGGCTATGCGTTTGAGCAAAGTTGACCCTGCAACGGCACAAACTTATGTTCAAAAAGCAGTGGGCAATACGATGAGCAGCAATGCCGACGATGCTTTCTTTTTAGGGGATGCAACAGGTGGCAGAAATACTGTTAATCGTAACAGCCAGATACTTTTAGGCGATGGCGGACAGGAAAATTTTTATACCAGGTGGTCAAAAACGTTCATTGATTTTTTAAAGACAAATAATGATCCCCGCCTTTCAAAGGTTGCAGTAACAAATTTGTATGTTAATGAGAATTCCAAAGTTCAAAACCCGGCAGCAAATTCAAGTGCAGCGGTGCAAAAAGGCATGCCTAACGGAAAAGACCTGAGCGGTGTTGCGGCCCAGGATGTGCGTCAGGACCCAAGCTTTACGGCATTTGTTGATTACTCATCTCCAAGCCCGGCCCTGATAAAAAGAAACGGCCCTACCTTTGTATTAACCTATGCAGAATCTGAATTATTACTGGCTGATGCTGCTCAGCGTTTTGGTATTGCAGGCAGCGCTGTAACACACTACAATAATGGTGTAACAGCAGCTATGACCTATCTGAGCGAATATGACCCTGCGGCAGCGCTCACAGCCGGCGACGCACAAGCTTATTTAGCAGCTCACCCTTATGTTGCAGCCAATGGCTTACAAATGATTAATACGCAATATTGGGCTTTAACTACAACCATGTTAGATTTTTATGAATCATGGTCAAATTGGAGAAGAACAGGTTTTCCGGTTTTAACTCCTGTAGTTTACCCTGGCAATAATACTAATGGTACAATTCCGCGTCGCTTTCCTTATCCTTTAATAGAAGCCGGAACTAATACCGCAAATTACACAGCAGCACACAATGCTGTACCCGGTGGTGATGTATTAACCTCACATGTTTGGTGGGATCTTTAGTTAATTAATAAATAAGATCCCTGCAAATAGCAGGGATTTTATATCTTGTTTATATATTTAGAATTAACTTACAAAAGATCTCAGGTTTTATGGCCCGATTAAATTTATTAGAGGAAACACGTTACGAAAAACTACCCGTAACCGTCTATGCAAACCAACAGGAGGCATCAAAGAAAGTAGCGCAGCGTATTGCGACGCTTATTAAAACAAAACAAAAAAATAATGAGCTGGCGGTATTAGGATTAGCTACCGGCGCAACACCGGTAAGCGTATATGCTGAACTGGTACGGATGCATCAAAAAGAGGGCTTGAGCTTTAAAAATGTCATCACCTTTAATTTGGATGAATATTACCCCATGAAGCCAACAGCCAAGCAAAGCTATGTGACTTTTATGAATGATAATCTATTCAATCACATTGATATTCCAAGGGAAAATATTCATATACCGGATGGTACGCTTAAGCAGCAGGATGTAGCTGCTTTTTGTTTAGCTTATGAACAAAAGATAACCGCTTTTGGCGGATTAGACTTGCAAATATTAGGCATTGGGCGTACCGGCCACATTGGCTTTAACGAGCCTGGTTCTGCGCCAAACTCAGGCACCCGTTTAGTTACGCTCGATGATCTGACACGCAGTGATGCTTCGCGCGATTTTGGCGGCAAGGAAAACGTGCCCACCAAAGCCATAACCATGGGTGTGGGTACCATATTTAAGGCTCGCGAAATTATTTTAATGGCCTGGAGCCAAAAGAAAGCCCCTATCATCAAAAAAGCTGTTGAAGGGGAAATATCAGGCGATGTGCCCGCCACATACCTGCAATTATCAGACAATGTAGAATTTATATTGGATATAGATGCGGCATCATACCTTACCCGCTTTGACACGCCCTGGCTGGTGAAAGATTGCATCTGGGAAAAAGAATTGAAAAGAAAGGCTGTGATCTGGCTGGCCGGTAAAGTTAGCAAGCCTATACTTAAATTAACGGAAGACGACTATAATACCCATGGCATGGCGCAACTGGCCGTAGCACAAGGCCCCGTTTATAATATTAATATTGACATTTTTAATCAGGTTCAGCACACCATAACCGGGTGGCCCGGCGGCAAACCTAATGCTGATGATAGTCAGAGGCCTGAACGCGCCGAACCGAAAATTAAAAGATCCATCATATTTTCTCCTCATCCGGACGATGATGTAATTTCAATGGGCGGAACTTTTATTCGCCTGGTTGACCAGGGCCATGATGTACATGTAGCCTACCAAACATCTGGCAATACCGCCGTTTGGGATGATGATGTATTACGCTATATGGAGTTTGCTATAGACTTTGACCGGAGTATTGGTGAAAATAACAGCAAACTGAAAAGCATTTATAATGATATGCGGCATTTTTTGGTGAATAAACAACCAAATGAAATTGATACAATTGAGATAAGGGCGGTAAAGGGTTTTATCCGCAAAAGTGAGGCTATATCAGGAGCACGTTATGCCGGCTTACATGATGACCATATTCATTTTATGGAACTGCCATTTTATGAAACGGGTAAAACGAAAAAGAATACAGTGGGTGAAGCGGATATTCAGTTAACTATTGATCTTTTACAGCAAGTTCGGCCTCAGCAAATATTTGCAGCAGGTGATTTTGCCGATCCGCATGGCACTCATTGGGTTTGCTTTAATATTATACTTGATGCCTTAAACAGGTTAAAAGCAACTGAAGAGTGGGTGAAAGATTGCTGGCTATGGCTGTATCGGGGTGCATGGCATGAGTTTGAAATTTACGAAATTGAGATGGCCGTACCGCTATCCCCGCAGGAGGTTGAACGCAAACGTAACGCCATATTTAAACATCAGTCGCAAAAGGACAGGCCTGTTTTTCCGGGAGAAGATGACCGTGAGTTTTGGGTACGCGCTGAAGATCGTAACCGCGAAACCGCACGCCAGTACGATCAGCTTGGTTTAGCTGAGTATGAAGCAATGGAAGCTTTTGTACGGTACAAGTTTTAAGTATTAAAATGATCAATAATAAAAACCAGCATCATCAGTAGATGATGTTGGTTTTTAAATATTACGAATAATAGCGTCTTATAAAAAATCAGGAATGATGAAGAATTTGCTTTTTATAATAATACTGGTGATTTTATCATCTCCTGTTTCATTTGCTCAACAAAATCATATTAATCCATCCACAAAAGCATTCAATTTAAAATGGGAGATCATTGAAAACAATCACAGCAATAAACTCCAATCACTTTCGGCATTAACGCTTTTAACTTCAGATGAGCTAATTCCGGCATACGGCTGGAAATTATATTTCAATTTTGCCGAACAAATTCTGCCTGATTCAACTACCAGCAATCTAAAAATTACACCTATTAATGGCGATCTTTTTTGTCTGTCACCTACAGAAAGCTTTAAAGGGATAAAGGCAAATGATTCCTTAAGAATATCCTTAGTTTCAACAGGATGGCTAACTAATATAACCGATGCGCCCCATGGTTTTTATTTAATATGGGATAATGCACCTCAACAATATTATAAAGTTAATATATCAGTAAAACCAACCTCCGGACCGAAACAGTATATGCGATCGCCGCAGGATAAAGTTGGGTTAAGTACACCAGAACTGGTTTATGAGCAGAATAAAAACATCCGTAATATTCCTGCTGACAGCCTGGTAAAAATATTTCCAACACCGGATAGCTCTCAGGTAACCTCGGATAAATTTATTTTAGATGCCAGTGTTGCTATTTATGCTGACCCGGCGTTCAAATCAGAGGCTGCTAACCTTAAAACGGAACTTTTAAAACTGCTGATACCTGTACCTGATCGGGTTAAGGCGCAAAAAAATTATATTAAGCTCATTAAAAAACCAATGGCCCCCGAGGCTTATGAATTGGTAATAAATAACAATAGCATTAGTATTGCATCATCATCAGGTGCGGGTATTTTTTATGGAATGCAATCGCTCAAAACGCTATTGCCTGCACAAGCCTGGCATCACCCCCAAAAAACAATAATAATTCCGGGTTTAAAAGTTAAGGATAAGCCACGCTTTGCTTACCGCGCTTTAATGTTGGATGTAGCAAGAAATTTTCAACCGAAAATGGAAATTATTAAGCTGCTTGATGTGATGGCGCTGTATAAGTTGAATGTATTACATTTTCACTTATGCGATGATGAAGGTTGGCGGTTGGAGATACCAGCCCTGCCCGAACTGACAGTTGTTGGTTCAAACAGAGGCCATACTCTTACTAATAAACAGTACCTTCAACCTACGGTAGGTTCAGGCCCGTTTGTACATACACTTCCTGGTAGCGGATATTATAGCCGTGCTGATTTTATTGACTTATTAAGATATGCTAATGAAAAGCATATCACCATTATTCCTGAAATTGAAAGTCCGGGACATGCGCGTGCAGCTATTAAAGCTATGGATGCCCGTTATGACTATTTTTATCAGAAAGGTGAAAAGGAACAGGCCCGGCAATATTTACTGCATGACCTGCAAGACACTTCAAAATACATATCTGTGCAGCATTATAACGATAATGTGATCGATGTGTCATTACCATCAACCTATAATTTTATTGAAACTGTAACCGGCGAAATTGAAAAAATGTATCAGGAAGCCGGGGCTCCGCTTAAAAGTATCCACTACGGTGGGGATGAGGTACCGGCTGGTGTATGGGAGAGATCGCCATCATTTTTAAGCTTAATGAAAACGGATACCGCTATCAAAAGCACAGATGATTTATGGGGTTATTACTACAACCGTGTAAATAATATTTTGCAGAAGCATAA
>JAQBOY010000187.1 GCA_028287805.1 Mucilaginibacter sp. | reverse complement strand
ATAGCCATTGGGATACCTTTTGCATAGGCTCTTTCTAAAAAATCATTTAATCCTGGTAAAAGCTGCAATTGGGGTAAATATTCCTGCTGATAACGTTCTTCTTTTGTATAGGATAACCGGTTCATCTCCTCTAATGTAAAACGTTCAGGACCAAACATACGAACAATTACTTCCGGGTTTTTTCCGTACATCTGTTGCTTTACTTCATTCCAGGTAAAATTGCCGCCAAGTTCATTATTTAAAAGAGAGATCCAGGCTTTAGTATGGAATTCCATGTCGTTTATCATGGTACCATTAAGATCGAAAATAAAAGCTTTCATACGGTAACGCTGTAATTATAAATGTGTGTATTGTGGCAAACTTAAAACTTACCAAATAAATTGCATAGATAAATGATAATTAGCTATTACAGCAACTTTTTTATCAAAAATGACATCTGACAGGAGAATTATGCCTATATTTGCGCCATTAATAATTAAAATAATGCAAAAAGAAGGAACAGTAAAATTTTTCAATGAAACAAAAGGGTTTGGTTTTATCACTCCAAATAGTGGTGGTCAGGACATTTTTGTTCATTCAACAGGCCTAATCGATGAAATCCGTGAAAATGATAAAGTGGAATTTGAGGTTGAGAACGGAAGAAAAGGCTTAAATGCGGTAAATGTAAAGGTTATTTAATATAATATTAATCATTAAACGTATCAGCACCCACCTTTAAGTGGGTGCTTTTTTTTGATCAAAAAACTGTTCTTTCAGGCAAAGATGGCATCGTTGTTGTATTAGCTTAACAGCTACACAAAAAACAAAATATTATGAAAGATCAAACAAAAATTATAGCTGCACTTTTAGTAGGTGCAGCGGCAGGTGCTGCACTTGGATTGTTATTAGCTCCTGATAGCGGAGAAAGACTTAGAGGCGATATTGCTGAATATGTAGACGAATTGGTTGGTTCTGCTAAGGATAAAGCGCAATCAACAATGAATGATTTAAAAGAATATGGCAGCAACGCGGTGGATAAAGCCAAATCAAAGTTTTCAGACCAGGTTGAAGAGGCCAAAGATTATGGCAACAGTAGCGTTAATGACGCTAAATCAAAGGTAAAAGCTACTGCTAATGATATGAATAACTCCATTCAACAAGCGTAAGTTTAATATTGGGGTTGTAAAAACATACTTATAAGTATGTTTTTAATAATTTATCCCAGATTGGTTTGTTTGTCAAATAAATATTATCTTATTTTACAGAGGTTATTTTAATAGGGGTATTAAATAGCAATAATTAGCCATTCGTTTTTTAACGGGTGGCTTTTATTTTATACAGTATATACGTTTTTTGTATCGTTATGAATAACAGCCGGTTTTTAAATAATCCATCCAATTATTCTATTCATAGCTTATTCCTTGTTTAGTTATTTTAACAATGCCCCGAGCATATGATGCGATAGAAGTAACATTAATAGGTCTATATATCTGTCTTCTAAATGATAGCGGTGTCTTTTAAAACAGGCATCAGCTAAATTTTGATCGGCATTCAAATCCCTGGAGTTATATACAGCTATCCTCCATTCTGATAATTTTATTATCCTAAATTTGCTTAATTATAAATAGGTTTTTATGAAATATAAGTTAGGTGATTTTGTGCGTTTTGTTGACGAAAAGATGGAGGGGTATGTTACACGCATTATTGATGAGGATATGATAGGGGTAACCGGCGAGGATGATTTTGAAATACCGGTATTAGCCAGCAAGGTGACTACTGTACATGGTTATCAGGCACCGGGCACTACCACAAATACAACTATAGAGGAACACCCCACACCTACGGGAGAATTTAAAACCAAAGGTGTTTACATAGGGGTAGTTAATGATACTAAAGCGAGTTCGGTTGTTCATTTTTATCTCATTAATGATACATCATACCAACTGCTTGCTTCATTAAGCACTGAAAAACAGCAGCGTTTTAAGGGTGAATATGCAGGTATTGTACCGCCAAAATCAACCGTAAAAATTTACGCTGCACAATTGGCCGAATTACAGTTATGGCCTAAGTTTACTTTTAATGTATTGTTTTATTCTACTCAAAATGTTGAACCGGTTAAACCATTAACAGTAAGCGAGCAATTTAAGGCAAAAGATTTTTCGGGAACTAAAAAGCAATTACCATTGGTAAATCAGCCGGGCTGGCTGATACAATTGGATGAGCCGGAGTTTGTTATTAATGCCGAACAATTAAGGGAGAGTTTTTTTAAACCTGCAGAAGAAAAGACCCGGGCAGAAAAACCTTTACAGGAAGTTGATCTGCATATTGAAAAGCTACGCGATGATTATCAATTTTTAAATGGAGCTGAAATTTTGAAAATACAGATTGATCATTTTAATAAAGCGCTGGATGCCGCTATTGTACATCAATTGCCTGAAATTACCTTTATACACGGTACCGGCACAGGTATATTAAAGCATGAACTTCATAAACTGTTGAGTAAAAACAACAAGGTACAAACGTTTATGGATGCCCGTAAAGAGAAGTTTGGTTACGGTGCCACTAAAGTTATTTTAAAATAATAGTTTTACAATCCTATATTTAGCATTTTATAAGTCATTATGGATACCACCATCTTCCACCAGTTTTCTGATATACCTACTAAAGAGATTGCGCCAGGTTATTTTTCAAAAATCGTACATACAGAAAACAATACTATCAATTTTATAGAGGTAAAGGCAGGGCATTCTTCACCAAAGCACCAGCATCCCCATCATCAATGTGCATTTGTTATTGAAGGCCAGTTTGAGCTAACTGTTAATGATGTACCGCAAATATTGGATGCCAATACATTTGCTATTATCCCATCAAATGTTTTCCATAGCGGCAGGGCCATTACAGATTGTAAACTGATAGATGTTTTTAACCCGGTAAGAGAAGATTTCAAAAATTTATAAGCTTCCCGATATGTCAATTAGTAAAGCAATCTTAAATGATGTAGCTGAGCTTGTCTCTTTAATCAATAACGCTTATCGTGGTGAAAATTCCAGTCGTGGCTGGACGTCAGAATCGCACCTGCTGACTGGAAAGCGTATTGACGAGGAAATGCTTACAGAATATATCAGCCAGAAGAATTCAACACTTTTAAAATATTTAGATGAAGCAGGGCAGATAGCAGGTTGTGTTTATTTAGAGGAACAAACAGAAAAACTATACTTGGGTATGCTCACCGTTTCGCCTGATTTGCAAGCCTCGGGTATTGGCAGACGTTTACTGGAAGCGGCTGAACAGTATGCCAAAACAATAAATAAACAAATGATAACCATGACGGTCATCACTACCCGGCACGAATTATTAAGCTGGTACGAGCGTCGTGGATATAAGCGTACCGGTAAAATACTGCCTTTTCATGCCAACGAAAAGTTTGGCAAGCCTAAAGCACATATAGAACTGGAAGTGCTGGAAAAAGAGGTAAAATAATTCAGGCATCACAGGCCCTTTATTGGAGTACTTTTATTAACATAGGATGATTTAAAGTTGCATTAAAAATCACCCAATGCCCCGCATTATTAAGATGAATACCATCACCTGCCGAATACAGTGGTTTAATACTATAAGTAGAAGTACTTAACTGATCTAAAAAGTCATTATAATGAGTGGTATATAAACTTTTTATTTTATCATTTACACTTTTTAATCTCATACTTTGATTAATATCAGTAAAGCTACGTGGTTGGGTACTGAAAATAATATATGCAACCTTTGCTGAGTCCAGCATATGTGTAAGTTTTGCATAATTATTTATAATCTCATCATCCGAATAATAAGAAGCAATATCATTTGTTGGAAAACTTATCATTATCATATTTGGATGATAAGATAAAGCCTTAGTAATATTTCTGGCCGTATCCGGCAACGGCCTTCCTGTAACCTGGTATCCGTTAGGCATTGCCTGGTATAAAGTATAACCACTATATGCCAGATTTATAAACCTGGCTTTTTCCTGAGTTTTATTCACTGCAGATTGAAGCCTGTAAGCCCAGGCTGAATCAATCGGGCTTGCTCCGATACCTGCAGCGGTTGAAGAGCCTAAAATTATAATAGTAGGGGGGACTTTAGGTGGCAGATTATCATTATCCACATATTTTTTACAACCCACACAGCAAATTGTAAATAATAATAAAAGGTTTAGTTTTCGCAATTGCATTTAAGTTTAAAGCGCTGATATTTTCTATACGCTAACATTAATTTCTTTTTACTTAACTAATTATTGTAATTAAAGTTTTGATAATCAATGCAAACAGTCTATTATATTTTTATTTATTTTTTAAAAACAATAAATAAAGTGATGTGTTATAAGACCCGATACCCCCAATAATATCCACAGCTTTATTAATCTCAATGTGGCTGAAGGTGTCAGGCTTTATAAACCGGCTTGATTTAGACGAGGTGGCGAGTGCCATAATGCTTTTCATATTGAATCAAAATTAATTATGTATCTGATTGACCCAGGTGGTCTTTTGGTTATTAGCTAATGCCGAATACAGAATTAAAAGAATTCAGTAGTTAAAATATTATTGAAGCTAACACTTGCAACTACTTAAACACTCACAATTAAAATATGAAAAACAAAAATTTAACTATTGAAACCCTTAGGGGGGGAGCAATATTTTTTATGGTTTTAGGACATGTAATAGGAGATTCATCACATACAGGCCTCGAGGTTAATGATGATTCTTTTTTGAGATTTTTTTACTACATGTTTGAAAACATAAGAATGCCTTTGTTTACTATAATATCAGGTTACGTATATACCTATAAACCAGTTTCTAAATTTTCATCAAATACAAAATTTATATCAGGAAAGATTGTTCGCTTATTAATTCCTCTTGCTATCGTATCAACTTTGTTTTTTTTAACACAATGTGCAGTGCCCGGAACTAATACTAAAAATAATTTAAGTAGTATTTGGATAATCTATATATACCCATATTCTCATTTTTGGTTTTTGCAGGGAATGTTCATTGTGTTTTTACTTATCACTATACTTGAAAGTATTAAAGTTTTAAATTCATTTAGGTATGCTCTTTTAGTTTTAACTATTCCTGCTTTGATTTATTTATCAGCTATTCCTATTATTGAAGTTTTCAGTTTGGATAAGGTGCCCTTTTTATTGACTTTTTTTATTATTGGATTAATATTTAAAAGATTTCAAAATGAAATATTTAAAAGGAAAACGATCACCATCTCAGTCATAGTTTTTACTTTTATATATGCTTATTCTATTTACCTATTTAATCATAGGCTGTTAAATCCATCGTTAGCTCACCTTTTAACTTTGATAATCGGATCAACTGCATGTTTGCTTCTAATTAATATTGGTTTTAAAAACAAACAATTAATCTGGCTTGGCAACCTTTCTTACTGCATTTACCTGTTTCATGTTTTTGGCTCCGCTGCATCAAGAATATTATTAAATAAATTGGGTGTACATAATATCTCACTTGAAGTTCTCTCCGGTTTGGTGGTCGCGTTAAGTTTACCTATTATACTTAAGCTGGTATGTCCTCAAAATGGCATCTTATCTATGCTGCTGTTTGGAGACAAGGTGAAAGTTAATTATAAGCTAGACGCTGAAAGCATTCTTGTGGAAATTCCGAAACCACATTTAATTGTAAGTAATCAGGCAAATGATAGGCAATCTGCAATAATAACAACCGAAGAAATTCTGTTATAAAGCAATTGTATTACAGGAAAAGAAGGCGGCGTTTGTGAGCATTTTAATGTGATTTAAAAGGCAAATAAAAACCGAATTGCACTATCAGCAGGCAATCACACTGCTGATAGTAACCTTTATTAGTGGTATTAATCATATAATCTCCATTCAGGATAATTTACCCGCAGGATGGATTTACAGTAATGATAACTATTTCGTTCCTTCCGTATGCTTTTTAAAGTTATCCAGGATCGCTTGCCATCCGCCCTGCTGCATTTCGAGCGAGTGTGTGTTTTCAGGCTCAAATGTTTCAACTACTTCAGTTGTATTACCCCGGCCTGTGAAAGATACTTTTACTTTTCGGCCGTCGCCAATGGTGTATTCAATCAGGCTTTTATCCTTAACATTGGTATAAATACCTTCAAAATCAAAGCTAACGCTACCGTCTTTAGCGGCCATGGTAGTTTTAAACTTACCACCTACACGCAGATCGTTATCAGCATAAGGTGCGTGCCAATCGTCAGATGCATGGCTCCATTGTTTGCTGTGCTCAGGATTTGTCCAGCATTCCCAAACTTTTTCTATGGGGGCATTTACGATAGTTTTTACCGTGATAGTTGTTTTGCCTGCGGTTTCCATATTTTTAATGTCGATGATTTTTATCTGATCAACAACATAAAGCTATAACATCCTGCGCATATAGGCAAGGCACAAAAACGACAATTAACGGCTATCGTTTTATTCGCTCCACGGTGAGTGCAGTATACAATCACAAAAGTTCTTCCGATGGAAGTTCGGGATCATATATGCGCAAACATCCGCCTTGATATTACCAAAAGTGGTTTCAGTCTTGTGTTCAAAGCCGCCAAAAAATGTTGGGATGATCTTTTTCTTAAAGTCGTTTCTTGGGAAAGCGCTGATGATCTCCTCGCGGTTCTCTACACTCAGGTGCTCATAACCTTCGCCCATTACATCAAGGCCAACACCCGAGTACATTAGCGCTACTTCCGCTTCTTTATGTTCGGCAATGCCGATGGTAGTATGAAGGGCGATAGTGTCCCATACCAGTTGCAAATCTTCCTTTGGCAGTCCGTGGCTCTTTAAAAAATCACGTGCGGCGTTGGCGCCGTCCACCTCGAAACGGAGATCACTGCTGCTGTAATGTGGCGTTAGGCCCAGATCATGAAATACTGAGCTGACGTATAAAAGTTCAGCGTCATATTTAAGATTCCTGCGCTGACCATTTAACGAG
This sequence comes from Mucilaginibacter sp., assembly GCA_028287805.1. GTDB lineage: Bacteria > Bacteroidota > Bacteroidia > Sphingobacteriales > Sphingobacteriaceae > Mucilaginibacter. The sequence continues at coordinate 11,045 of JAQBOY010000187.1, read as the reverse complement.
GAAAAAAGGAATACCCTCAATGAGTGATTATAAATAAATTCTGTACCGTGTTCCAGAAGCAGTTCAGTAGCTTCTGTGGCAATTTTGCTATCAGGAATAACAATTCCTGCGACTGCTTTTAATGTGTTTACCGACATCATATTGTTTTTTATTTCCTGACAAAATTATGGACTGGCGGGCAGCAGGGGAATGTCAAAAACTGTAGCTTACATGCCAATATTGACGAAATAACTGCGGTAAGCATGAGGCGCCACGCTGGTGTTTTTCTTAAAAAAATGACTGAACTGTTCGGGCGTGGCAAAAGAAAGGTCATAAGCGATCTCCTTGACAGGCTTTGATGAAAACTGCAACGAACGCTTCGCCTCGGCAACCAGTTGGCCGTTGATGATCTCCTTCGCCCCGGTACCGCTGCAACGCTTGCACAGGTCGGAAAGCTTACGGGCCGAAACGGCCAGTTCCCGCGCAAAATCACCCACCTCATGCGTATGGCGGTAGTTTTTACTTACCAGCTCAACAAAATTGCGGTATGTTTTATTTTCAAACGTATCATAACCCTTGCTTAACGCGGCATTGATATTGGCAATTTTGATCATGATCACCTTTAAATAAGCGGCCATGGCATCCAGCTTATTCGGATATTCTTCCGACAGGAACTCGTTCAGCAGCATATTAAATACAAGGTCGAGTTCGTCGCGATCCTTCTTTTCCACGGGAATTCGCTGGTTGGCAATGGCATTATTATACAAAACGGCCTTGCAGTTGGAGGCACTGGCCGGCGAGCGTTCCCAAAAGCAGTCACCAAAACTGAGCTCAAAACCCGACAGACTGGTTCCCTCCATAAAATTAAACACCTGCCCTTTGGCAATTAGTAGCAGCTCGTTTCCCGAAACCGGGTGATTGCTGTTATCTATCTGTAAAGCACCCGATGAACCATGCAGGAAAAAAATGCGGTTATAGGTAACTCTTGTAATGGGTCCTGACTGGTTTTCCCCAAGAGATAAACTCCTAATGGCAAATGAATCCTTAATCTCGCGGTCAACAATAAGCTTTAGTATGGGTGACATTAAACGTTCTTTTTTTAAATATAATTTAAAGCTACGCCCAATTCCACAGGCATCAAAATAGATAATAATGATTCGGTATCAATAAAATCAATAATAAGCGGAGGTGACGGGGCTCCTCTTTGCGCCAGGGATCTATTTCACCTTAAGTCAAACAAAACCTTATCCTTTACCTTTCTTTTCATAGAATTGCATATCTATGAAGTTTAAGAACGTCCATGTGATCATTAATCCGGCTGCAGGTAAACAGGAACCTATTTTACACTATTTGAATAAAGCATTTGTTGATTCATATTCAAAACTACAGGTGTATGAGGCAAACCCAAAAGACGATGTATTTTCTATAGCTTCCCGGCTTGCAAACAAAAATGACCTCATAGCTATTTACGGTGGGGACGGCAGTGTAAGTGAAGCAGCAAGAGCTTTATACGGCAAAAATGCCACAATGGGCATTATTCCCGGTGGAACAGCTAACGTTACCTCAAAGGATCTTGGAATACCACAGGATACAGAAGAAGCAATCGCGCTTTTAATTAATGATTTGTCTGATAGTATTCATATGGACATGGGCCTGGTTAATGATAATCCATTTATTCTTAGGGTTAATTTAGGTATTATGGCGGATATGATAATAGCTGCTGATCCAAAAATAAAAGATAGTTTTGGCCAGCTGGCTTATGGGCTAACCGCATTTGAAAGTATGTGGAAATCTGACCCCATCCAATATAGAATGCTAATTGATGGTGAAGAAATTAATGAAACCGGGGTTTCGCTTACCATTACCAATGGCGGCAACATTGGGATTGGAGATTTTTCATTTCTTCCCGGTATAAAAGTGACTGATGGCTATTTAGACGCAATTTTGATGAAGAATGTCGATTTTTCATCTTTAATTCGTGTAGCTGGTACAACACTTTTTCAAACCGAATCTGACGTATTGAAACACTGGAAATGTAAAGAGATAAAGGTTTATCCCGAAAAACCGGTAAAATATATTTGTGACGATGCGGAAAAGGAAGCGGAAATCCTTAATATCAAAGTGATACCGGGCGCTCTCCGGGTATTGGTACCTAATTAATATTGCTGCAAATGAACTCCCGCATTAAAAGTATTTACCGCGTTATTCTTATTTTTTTCCAGCTATTATGGGATAATCTTCACCGCTATATTTACGGTATACCTAATTTAAAAAGGTGCCAGATAACTGCTGATCTTTTTTTAGGAAGCCAATACACGAGGGCAGGATTAAAAAAGCTAAAGGATTTAGGTATCACCGCGATAGTTAATATGCGAATACATAATGTATATGTTAAAGCCCGTTACGAGGGTGTTAAATATTTGCATTTGCCTACAGTGGACAATACGCCACCTGCTTTGGAAGACTTAATAAAGGGCGCCATTTTTATTGATAATGAAATTAAAAACAAAGGCAAAGTTTATGTTCATTGCCGGCAAGGGCTTGGCCGTGGACCAACTATGGCTTTGGCCTATCTTATAAAAACAGGTCTTACTTTTGATGATGCCTTCGCATTGGTAAAGCGGGTACGTACTTTTATTAACCCGAGGCCTGAACAGATTTCCAGGCTTAAAGAATTAGAAGAATATTACAGTTCTCATTAAAAAAAGCATGGATAACAGCGAAATTACGGTTAAAAAAGTATTCACCTGGAAGTCGGTTATAAGCGGCAGCCTGGTATTGGCCGGAATATTACTTTTTGTTTACATAGCGGATGAGGCAGTAATTGAAAAAGAAAAAATGTTCGACGATTTGGTGATCGGCTTTTTTGATTCTATTACTGGTGCAGGATTGATAAAGGCAATGAAGGTCTTTACTTTTTTGGGCTCAGAAATGTTTCTGATACCTTTTTATATTGCGCTGGTCGTTTATTATTTTCTCAAAAAAAACTATTTGTTCGGCATTTACATCCTCATTATTACGGCAGGCAGTACCGCGTTATTTGCCGGGTTAAAATTAATTTTCCATCGTCAAAGGCCTGAACATCCTGTTATTAAGGGCGTTATTGGTTATAGCTTTCCAAGCGGTCATTCGCTATCCGCATTTGTATTCAGCAGCATACTCATATATATTATCTGGAATTCAAGCTTTAAAATTCCTTTAAAATGGATACTGTCTGTTTTCCTTATCTTATTTGCAACAATGGTGGGAATTAGCAGGATAGTTTTAAAAGTACATTATCCAACAGATGTTATTGCTTCCTTCAGTTTGGGTGTAGTTTGGGTTATCATATCATTGTGGTTATTACAAAGGAAAATAAATAAAGCAAATACAAATTTGAAGTAATTGAATATAATGAATCCCTTCAGCAAAGCGGCTCTTGATCAACAGAACATTCCTTTTCTAAAATGAAGGTTTAGAAATTGCATTACCGTGATTATTACACTAATGGCATTTGCTATAGATAAATACTTTCACCGCTGCCTAAAGACCGATAGGTAAAAAATATGTTCGATCTTATCATAGGCGTTTTCTTTTTTAATCTGTTTTTTCGAAATAGTGGGCTCTGCCGTTTGTGTGGAAACGAAACTGAGGGTAAATACTCGTACATGCGCAAAGCCCTTAAAAGGATGGCCTCGGTCTTCTTCGGACGACAGCAAATGAAATTAACTCAACGATACGCCCAAAGCGGCAGCCGTGTCCTTGCCGACTTCGCCATCCACCGTTAATCCTTTTGCTTTTTGAAAATCAATTACCGCGTTAAACGTATTGATTCCGAAAATATCGTCAATACCTTTGGTACTGTAGCCGGCATTCATTAAAGCTTGTTGGATCTCTCCTACCTTCTGTGCAACCATCATCGGATTGACAAAACGATAAATGGCATAGTTCGGCGGTGTGACTACAATGGCTCCAGGATTGTCATAAATAATTCCGGGAACAAGAATGCCGTAGTCCCAACGACGATTATTCAAAGTATCTTGTACCACACCCCACTTTTTACCTTTTGCTTCGATTGTTCCGCCCTGGCCATCTGAAACGACGATATGTCCCCCGAGCTGACTCGTAGGTGCTCGCAATACCATAGCACCGACGATTCCTGCTGCTTTTTGAGCTGTAATGATGATTCCCTTTTCATGTGCATCATCCTTCCAGGCACCAGTATAAGCATCGGCGTGTGAAGGTAAAGCACGGTTATTTGTACAGCCATACATAAGGTTAGCTACTTGATATACAGCCCAGGAACATAGTTCAGCGCAGTCCCAGGATCCGGTCCAGTTTGGATTATCCTTCGGAACCAGCGTACCTTCAATATAAGATTGTCCTTTTCTGGTTAATGCTTTATCATAAATGTCTTTTCCAGTTGTCATAATAAGTTAATCTAATAGTAAGTAATTGATATAAGCCAAATAATAATATTTCACTATTGCACATCAGTAGGGATGCTATAAGTTATTCCATTTGACTCATAATTGATGATAGCAGGAATGGGGGTAGTTCCCGGAGGCGGAGGTTTTACTGCCACCTTAAAAATAATGCAATTTTGACTGGTAGTTGTTCCTTGAACCTTTTTTTTACCTGGCAAAATATCCAGGCAATTATAAAGAGTCATCCATGATTGTTTGTTCGATGCTATTGCTTGTTGAATAACCACCATAGACACATCTTGTTGCATATCTGTAGCCTGGTTTGCTGCCGCAGCAGCTGCTATTGCTTTACCGCTTTGCTCAGCTGTTTTAGAACCGAAATAAAACGCAGAAATTGCTACAACAAGTGTTCCTAAAGTTTTGGTTACATCTGTGGCCAGAGTTGTAGGTGTAGGACCTTCATAATAAACTAGGGCTAGCGACACCAGAATATAAAATACGATGACTATCAAAGCGATTAATGCCCTTATGGAACCCTCCGGTAAACCGAGAGCTTCCTTTTCGTTCTTGGGACTTTTAAGTGAAGTATAGACAAGAATAAAAAATGTTACCAAGCAAAGTAAACCAATAGCTATAACGGTTAAGGTGGAAGCTGTTGAATTTGGGTTTGGTAGTTTCTGAAGTTCCTTTTTAATATTCTTAATGGTGTCTAATTGACCCTTTATCGAATCTTTCGCCTTAGTCAGTTCAGTGTTTTTCAGTTTAAGTTGTGCGGTTAAATGTGCAACTGTTGCTGGTGTGTCTTGGGAATATGAGAAAGAGCTAATAAAAACAAAGCTGAGTAATATGAGAATGTATTTTATTTTGCATGGATTGGCCTTATTCGTTTGTTTAAATATTGGCATAAGGTCCAAATTTCCATGATGGCAGATCGAATAAATTGGAGGTTTCATTTGATAGTGGGTTAAAGTTAAAATTTCGAATTAATGTTGAATATTAAAGCTTTGCTCTATTTAAAGATCTAATAGAAAAAAATATATATCTATCGATATCAAGTCTTAAGCTATCGCCTCGAGCAAAAAAGCAACACTATTTTAATTCGCTCAGGTATTTTAATTATACGCCTGATACGCTGTTTGCACTGTATTAATTGGCAAGGAAATGGATATAAGTCTTTGAATTTTACCCTAAGGTTAATAGATTAATTATAAATCTTGCATTTCAATATTGAAATGGTTTCATAAAATTAATCGATTGGTTAGTACAGGACAATAGCCAATAATAGCTATTTATCAGCCATTTATATCGGTTAATCTGTGTTCAGGGATTCAGCATCGAGATCGCTATAAGGTTTTAGGTTTTTTAGGTTTCACGGTATTCCTAAACAGGAATTATTAAGAAAAAGGATGTAGAGGGCACCTATACAACTTAGTATAGTACTTATAAACATCTATTTGATTATGTCAAGGACAAGATGTTAAATTTAATGAAATTGATGAACAGTTATTAAATGGATTTAAGGAATATTTGTTAAGTGGTAAAATAAGAAGGGGAGGGACGAAGATTTCAACAAGGAACACTGTAATAGTGCTTGTTCGGCCCAAGGCATACATACCCATTCTTCATCACGGTGGCATGGAGCTGCTTTTTAAGCTCGTAACGAAGAATAGGTAAAGGGTTAAGCACTTCCCGCTCTATCTCATCGAACTGCTGCCTGCGGCTCTAGTTCCTACCTTGCAGGAACCGGTTGTTATGCTCTTCGAGCACCACTATTATAGCTTCGTTCAGATCCTTTCTTTCAATGTAATTGCGTAAATGCTTGTAAATGTGAAACTAAGTATTATCTTTGATTATTACTATAATGTGCTTTGCTTCAACATATAGCAAAATAGGCCATATTCCGCAACCTAAAGCGAGTTAAAAAATAAAAGATTGCTGATAATTTTCTAGCAATAAAACCGCAGAAAATATTTTAGAAATCATTCGATATTTATATACAATATGGGCCTTCTTAGATTTCTTCTTGCTATTTGCGTAGTGCTATCACATACAACGAGATATGGCAATGGTCCGGTGGCAGTAGAGGCATTCTTCATTATTTCAGGTTTTTATATTACATTAATTTTAAATGAGAAGTATATCAATGGGAATAATTCATATTGGTTGTTCATATCGAATAGATTTTTAAGATTGTTTCCGCTTTATTGGACTGTATTATTATTAACCTTATTGTGTGCCTTGCTAATACCTGGTTTTAACGCTAAAGCGCATCCGGGGGGCCTGGAGATGTACAAGGAGTACGGCCATAACCTCAGCTTTACAACTTACTTTTACTTAATATTTACCAATATATGTATTTTTTTTCAAGACACCTCGCTATTCTTGGGGATCAGTCTTCATACTGGAAATTTATATTATACACATGATTTTCGGATTACTAATCCTCCCGTGTGGCAATTTGAATTACTAACGCAAGCCTGGAGCATTTCGCTTGAATTAATTTTTTATTTGATAGCACCATTCATTCTGAGGAAAAAATGGGGATGGATTATAGTTGCTATTATTGGCTCTATGTTACTAAAAATTTACGGGTCAACGCACAACTATGGAAACGACCCGTGGAATTATCGATTCTTCCCTTTTGAACTAATGTATTTCCTGTTAGGGTCAGTAGCGTACTTATTTTATAAAAATGTAATCAAAAAGGTTCAAGTACCCAGGATAATTAATATCGGGTTGTTGAGTATCGTAGCCGGCTATACCGTTTTTTATAGTGTGCTGCATTTCAAATACGTTTACGAATTATACATACTTTGTGTGTTTTCATTTATGCCTTTTTTGTTTAAATATACTAAAGATATCAAAATCGACAGGTTTATTGGAGAGCTATCTTATCCAATTTATATTACGCATGTTCTGATGATGAATTTATCCAGAACAGCAGGAGTTAAGCATTTAGCTATACCGACAATTTTAGGGTCGATTATAGCTAGTATTATCTTGATTAAATTTTTAGGAGATAAAATTGAACGCGTCAGGCAGGCCAGGGTTAAATCAGGGAAGGGCGTTAGTAAAGTATCTAATGCATTATCTCCAATAATTTATAATTAAGTTAAGGACGAGTCAAAAGTATAAATGCTTGTTGACGTTATGGACCATCAATACATCGATGTTTTCTTAATCGAACTGGTAGAATACATTAGCTATTTAACCAATATGGTTTCTTTTTCTTTTCTTAAGTAACTTATAAAAAACGCAATTATTCTTACGAGTTTCTGGCTGAAAACATATAATCAATGATATCAACAGAACATTACTTTTCTAAAATGAAGGTAATATTTGTCCAGTTAGGAGCAGATGTAGGGTTATGTATTGTTTCTTTGATCACCCAGCCATCATCTAAAAATTTGTTCACATAACTTATTTCGTATGCGGCATGGCGGTTACTTACGCTCTGCTCATAAACATTAATATTTACTGTGATTACTTTTTGGGCCATGTGGAATTGGTTTTAATCAAATATAGGTTTTTGAATTGATTAAGTTAGAGTGACGCATTTTGCAGGGATACTTTACAATTGCATCCTGCAAAATCAGTCAATCAATTTAAGCATTCCCGCTTCCTTAAATAACAAATCAAGCACTTGCTGAGTATTATTAGCATAATTTACTTTTATGGGCTTGCCATTGGTTATCCAATCCAGTATCACTTCACCATGCTTTGGCTTAAGGCTTTTTATAACCGGAACGCCCATTTCCTTTAATGCCGCTGCGTTCAACTGTTGCTCATACTGGGTTTTCATTGGAATAACCAGTAGCTTCTTTTGCATAAAAAGGGCTTCGGCAGGAGTTTCAAAACCGCCGCCGCAAAGTACACCCGCACTTTTAGCCATGCTTTTAACAAACTCTTCATTATTGATAGGCTGAATGGACACATTTTTATGCCTGAAGATCTTTTTATTATGCTTGGAGAATACGTCCCATTCAACGTGTTTAAATTCTGTTAGCCGTTTAATCAATCTCTTATCATCGTAAGCCGGCAGGTAAACCGTATAATGGCCTTTATTTTCAATATTTTGTTCCCGTACCTGCTGCCTGATAACCGGGGTAAATATATGAGGTCCGTAGGATTTAAAATGGAAGCCGTATTGCTTGGTTACAGGGGCATAATGTTTAAGAATAAGCCTGCCAATCATGTCGGTATCATCTGGTTTTGGCGCGTTTTCATTTAGTACGGCTGCCTGATGACTTAATCCAAAACAATCTTTATTTTTTAAATAACACGCCCATGCGGATACCGGCTCAAAGTCGTTAATTACCAGGTCATATTTATCAACAGGCAGGTCGTTTATTTCGTTTATGAATTTGCGGAAACGTGATTTTAAAAATGATTTCCATAAATCAACGCCTCCTGATTTACCGAATACAAAGCCAAAGCCATGCAATTTATATTTGACAGGAAAGGGTAGGGTGAGGTCGCCTTGAGTGCCACTTACCAACACATCAACATCGCCAATTTTTTGTAACAACGGAACTATGTCCATTGAGCGGCTTAGATGACCGTTGCCGGTACCTTGTATGGCGTATAGTATTTTCATATTTGCATGAAGATTGCAGAAATAAATAAAGAGAGCATACATATATATACTCTCTTTTATTTATTATTTATTAACTGATCTTATTATTAATGAAAAAAGAACAATTTGTTTAACACATTCAAAGAATAATATGTTACAAACATAGGCGACAGATATTAAGTGGGTGTTAAGATTTTGTTAGATGTTATAGGTATGGAAAATATTTAATGCAGCGACGTAATATTAGGGCTTTAAAAATATACTACTTTTAAAAAATTATGCCTGATTAATTTTTTATGAAGCCACACCAACACCATAATATTGACTGGATAAACAATTTAAGGCTAATTGCTTTATATGCGGTTATTGTGCTGCATACTTCGGCGGTTTTACTGGCACTATATGGTAAAGTACCTTTTGAGGATTGGTTTGCGGCTGATTTTTATAATGGGCTGGCGCGTTTTGCCGTGCCGGTTTTTGTGATGATAACCGGCGCCTTATTGCTGCACAGAGAATATGAGTTAGGTGATTTTTTGAAAAGACGATTAAGCAGGGTAGTAGTGCCTTTCCTGTTTTGGAGCCTGGTTTATATCGCTTACTCGTGGTATAATGAGGAAATAACTTTTGATGCCGACCCCTGGACCAATATTAAACTGGTTTTGCATTTGTTAAAATACGGTAGCTCTTACCATTTATGGTATGTGTATATGCTGATAGGATTATATTTTATTATACCCGTTATCAGCAAATTTGTGCGCCATGCTACAGAAATTGAAATAGTATATTTTTTAATAGTTTGGTTTGGCGTGATGATGCTTAATCAGCCGTATTTATCCAGGTTTAATCCGCAGGTAGATGTGCATTACTTTGCCGGATACATTGGTTATCTGGTACTTGGGCATTACCTGGCCTTTAAAAAATTTGATTGTAAAAATATAGGGGTATGGGCGGTTGTTGTATTGCTGTTAACCCTTATACTGATTGTTACGGGTACCTGGTTGCTTTACAAAAATAACAGTACCGTTGGTACTTTATTTTATGAGCCGGTAAGCCCTACTATTGTATTAATATCAGCAAGCGTATTTTTAACAGCTCGTTTCACATTACCCAAGGTGCCGCCTGCTATTATCCGTGTACGTAATTTTGTTGGCAGCTATAATTACGGTATTTATTTAGGTCATGCGCTGGTATTATACCTGTTAGATTATGTTAACATTAGCTATAAGCTATGCGCGCCTATTATAAGTATTCCCATAACCGCTACAATTTGCTTTATGTTGACCTTAGCATTAGTTTGGTTGATCAGTAAGCTGCCTTATGGGAAATGGATATCAGGCTAAATCGCTTTTTGTATTAGCAACTTAAATAGGTTTTATTAGCAATAATTTCCATCTTTAGGCATATTTATAGCTAACCTGTTAAATATGAAAAACTACTTTTCCCAGTTGTTGATTTGCTGCATAGGTGTTATACCTGTTTATGCGCAACAACCCGACCCTAATTTTCAATTATACATCCTGGCAGGGCAATCTAACATGGCTGGCAGGGGTTATATAACCGATGAATTTAAAAATGAGGGAGATAGCCATGTTTACATGTTAACGAAAGATAATAAATGGGTTTTAGCCAAACACCCGGTACATTTTGATAAACCAACCGCAGGTGTTGGGCCAGGGTTGACATTTGGTATAGCTATGGCAAAGGACAATCCGAAGGTGAAAATTGGTTTGATACCTACAGCAGTAGGCGGTTCACCTATTGAACATTGGTTGCCTGGTGCTTATGATGCAGCCACTAAAACCCATCCGTATGACGATGCGGTGGAACGTATTAAATTTGCCATGCAGTATGGCGTTATCAAAGGTATTATATGGCACCAGGGCGAATCAGACAGTAAACCTGAACAGGCAAAGCTTTACATGGCCCGGTTAAAGGGGCTAATTGAACGCTTTCGTATATTGGTAAATAACCCTAAACTGCCATTTATAGCAGGTGAGCTGGGCCATTACAGACCTGAGTTTGCCAATATTAATGATGAAATAGTAAACTTACCGGCAATGGTGCCTTATACTGCTGTAGCAACT
>JAQBOY010000114.1 GCA_028287805.1 Mucilaginibacter sp. | reverse complement strand
TTTCCAGCCTTCTTTCTTTTCGGCCCTTGTTAATTTGTTTACTTTTTGTGCTGAGGCGTGCTGTTGAGTCAGGGCCAGGGTTAGCAGAGCGATTACAAAAATTTTCATTGTATTTAGTTTTTAGATAATTGATATGTGGGTAAATGATGTTTCACTAATACATTAGTTTTGTTAAATAACAGTGGGGCGCTGTCATCATTCTTTAATTCGAAATGGTTCTAATGGTTAATTATCGCCATAAAACTAATTATTGTTCCTGATTATTGAGTTATAATTATAAAAAATTAAAAATCATTTAACACAAATCAACTAATTAATGGTACCCCTTACAGGAGCACCATTAATTAGTTGCCGAAATCTTAACTAATATCCTGGATTTTGCTTCAAGTTAGCGTTAAGATTAATCTGTTGTTGAGGTATTGGATAAAGTGCCCGGAAAGGAGCTGAAGGCACATGATCCCACCAGGTTCCTGTGGTAAACTTCCCAAAACGAATCAGGTCATCTCTTCTGAAACCTTCAAAAATAAATTCCCTCCCACGTTCTGCTAACAATTCATCCAGAGTTAGCGTAGCAGGTGTGTACGCTTTTGTAGCCCAATCTAAGGTTGAGTAAGCTCTTTTTTTACAGTCATTAATTAATTGGCAAGCTACTGCATCTGCAGCCCCGCCATTTTTGCGCATTATTGCTTCGGCCTTTGCAAAATAAATCCATGTTAACCGGTAAATATTCCAATCCGTATTGTTATAATTTGGATCAATGGGAGGATTACCGCCTGGACCAGGAATTTGATTTCCCAGTTTGTACTTATTGAAACGTACGCCGCTATTTTCTTCGCCTTCACTCATTGTAGACACTGTAGAACCCGTTTTATTTTTACGGATATTATCTACAAACACAAGTGGCTGACCATTGTATTCTTCAGAGCCTGTAACCGGAGTTACACCGTCAGCAAACTGGTACTGGGTACCAATTAGCAACCAGTTGGATCTTCTTTGGTCTACTCCATCGTAAGTTGTATAAACCCCCGGAATTACTACAACTCCGTCATTACCATTACGGCCGCCACCATAAATTTGCTGCTGTTTGAAATGATAAAATTCTCCCGGCCATGAAGGTTCAAAGTTTGCAACGCTGTAGTTGTAAGCAATAGAGAATATCGCTTCTTTTGATAAATCGTTTGTTGTTTTAAATTGATCAGTAATATTAGGATCGAGTGCTAAAGCACCATTTGGTCCTCCCCCTGCATTAGTAATCAATTGGTCTGCTGCGGCAATACAGTCGTCCCAACGAGCAGTTCCGGTCCAAACTTCAGCATTTAAATAAAGCTCTACAAGCATCGCATAAGCACCGGCCTGCGACATGCGGCCAATTTGTGTTTTTGACAATTTTGGTGCCGCAGGTATGCTTGCTTTAATTTCACTTTCAATAAATTTAAAAACTTCAGCCCTCGACTTAGTTTCTGGTTTAGCCGGAATACCAATCTGTGTTACTATTGGGATATTCCCAAAAAGATCCATGAGTTTAAGGTAGGTAAAGGCTCTCAATAACCGCAACTCCGCTATATATGAGTCCTTTTCGGTCTGAGTAATTCCCATACGGGATATATCTCTTTTATTAAGCTGCTCAATAGGATCAGTACATAAGCCCATTCCCCAATACATAAGCGACCAGGCACTGTTTAAACCGCCCTCATCAGTAGTCCAGGTATGGTAATGAAATCTTTTCCACTTACCGCCATCTTCACCATGCCTTCCTTTGGTTGGCCAGGCTAATTGGTCGCCAGACAGTTCGGCGGCGCGCCACCAACTATCCTGCCCAGAGGGTGTAACCCAGGCATTTGCGTGTGTGTACGGACGTAAGACCGCTGATAAAACTTCGGTTTTATTGTTATAAAAATTATCTGCTATCAAACTATTGTAAGCATGCTCCTGTAGTTGCTTCTTACAGGCAGTTACCAAAATGATACCTGTAAGCGCTGCGTATATTATCAACTTATTTTTCATGTCTTTTAATTTAAAATCCAACATTAAGTCCTAATAAAAATGACCGGGTACTCGGGTAAGCACTTCTGTTATCTATACCCGGACCTGTACCTGTATCAGATATGAAATCTGGATCACTTCCGGTATAACCAGTAATTGTTGCTAAGTTTTGGCCGGATACATACACCCGTAAATTGCGAATGAATTTGTTATTCATTTTGAAATTATAAGTTAACGTAACCTCGTCAATTTTCACAAAACTGCCCTTTTCAAGGTAATAGTCAGAATACATGTAAGTGTCTTTTATGTCCTTATACTTATCAAAAGTGCTTTTTAACAAGTTTCCGCTCCAGGTTTTGTTGGCATATGATAATGCGGTTGTATTTAAAATATCATAATCAAACTTGCCTCTTAAGAATACGCGCAGATTAAGGTTTTTGTAAGAAAAGTTATTGAGTAATGAAGCATAATATTTAGGGATAGCATTACCTATTTTGGCTAAATCTGTCACGCTTCGATCTGCAGAATTATTGATCTTATCATTGGTTACCTTGTCCCCATTTCTATTATAAAACAGCCATTTGCCATCAGAAGTAAAGCCGGCAAAACGTTTTCCCCAAAACTCACCAAGCTCTCCGCCTTCGTATGTAGTAATCGCATTGCCTAAGGCACCAGCTCCGCCTATACCTCCAAAGGTTTTGAAAAGCACTTTATACTGATCGTTTGAATAAGAGTCTAATGTGTTTTTAAGTGTGCTTCCGGTTACATCTACGTGCCACTTAAAATTCTTATGAGTTATAGCGTCGTACCCGAGGGCTATTTCAATACCTCTTGATGAAATAGTACCAACGTTGGCATATATACTTGACTGTATGAATGGAGGCTGGGGAGATGTGTAAGTATCTAAGAGATCTTTGGTGGTGCGTTTAAAAACATCAACTGACCCTGTTAACCTGTTTTTTATTAAAGTAAAGTCGGCACCTATGTTAAGTTCTCTTTTTGTTTCCCATCTCAAGTCGGGATTAGGGTTTCTGTTAGGTCCATATGTTTGATTGTATGATCCATCCGGAAAGAGGTAAATACCGCCGCCGCCCAGCGTTACTAAAGACGCCAGGTTACTGAACCCGCTGTTACCGGTTACACCATAACCAACTCTTAGTTTTAAATAGTTAATAGCAGGTATTTGTTTGATAAAGCCTTCTTCTGATAAAACCCATCCTGCGGAAGCCGATGGAAAGTATCCAAATTTGTGGTTGTCACCAAACCTCGACGACCCTTCCCTTCTTAATATGAACTGAGCAAGGTACTTGCTGCTAAAAGCATAGTTTACTCTTCCAAAAAGTGCAATTAGTGTATTGTCACTTTTATTGCTGCTTTCATTAGCTTTTCCAAGCGAAAGAGCGGTACCCTGAGCAAGATTGTCTTCATGGAAAAGATCATTAATGAATCCCCTGTTATCGGCGCTGAAGGTTTCATCAATGTGATAGCGATAGCTATAACCTACAAGGGCTGTTACATTATGAACTTTAGCAATTGTTTTTTTGTAAGTTAAAGTAGGTTCAAATGCAAAATCCTGAGATAGATATGTCCCTCTGTAAGCATATCCGCCTCCGGGGAAGGCTGTGTTTTCAAGTGAGTTTTCACTGGCTTTTAAACGATATTGCCCGTCAACATAACTATCCCTCAATACAGAGCCGAAAACTGTGCCTGTTAAATCCTTAGTGATAGTTAAGTCCGCTTTAGCATCTGCTGAACTTGTTTGTTGTTTACGGTAGCTTGTTTCCTGAAATAAACGTGCATATTGATTGGTGCTGGTTAAATCAAAACGATAGCTTCCATCGGGGTTAAAATTAGATAGTGTAGGGTTTTTTGTCTGCTCTTCTTCCCAGCCGCTCCCACCTAACAGGTTAGCATTATTAAAATTTGTGGCTAAATCAACCTGCACTTTCAAACGGTCATTCAAACCGGTTTGATTGAGACTAAACCTTAATGCATACTCTTTTCTGGCGTTTGCTTTGGCTATGCCTTGTAAATCGCGATAGTTTATACTTGCCCTGTAAGTTGTTTTATCCGTACCACCGGATAAAGCCAGGTTATGATTTTGCGACAGGTTGTCATGGTTGATTAACTGATCTAAAAAATCAGTGGAACTTCCAAAGTCTTTTTGCACAATATCACCGGAAGCAATACGCTGGCGATATTCGTCTGCAGTAAGGAATCTTTGCCTTCTCTGGATGTATTCTTTTCTAAAATAAGTAGAATAATCAAACCTCGGCGGACCCGATCTTCCTTTTTTGGTGGTAACTAATATAACGCCTGCATTAGCGGTAGTACCATAAATTGCTGCTCCTGATCCATCTTTTAATACATCTATTGATTCGATATCATCCTGTTGCAAAAGATCAAGATTTCCACCGGGTATACCATCAATTACAATAAGCGGGCTTGCACTGCCTGTAACGGTAACAACACCGCGTAGCTGCACAGAGACTCCGCTATTAGGATTTGTCCCTGACGTTCTGGTAATGTTAACCCCGGCAACTTTTCCCTGGATCAGGTCAAGTGCATTCCTGGAGCCACTTTGCCTGAAATCCTTTGCATCTACGTGACTGACTGCAGATGTTACTTCTTTAAGGGATTGTGACCCGTAACCAATAGCAACAACGGCTACTTCATCTAAGGCGTTTATTACCGGTTCCATCTTAATATTATAAGTTGAAGTGCCGGTAATACTAATTTGTTGAGGCTTATACCCAACGTATGTTACAGTAAAGGTGTTTGATGCAGCTGGTACGGTTAATTTAAAACTACCATTTACATCTGTATTAGTGGCAGCAGATGTGCCGCTAACTGCAATAGTTACACCAACAAGCGGCGTACCTGTTTCTAAATCTGTTACTTTCCCTGATATTGTTTTATTTTGTGCCATAGCAGGCAACAGATAAAAACAAAGAAGAGCAAATAAACTTGCTTTAAGTAAAATTTTAAACTTCATAAATTAGGTTTTTGAGATTTGATAATGGATTGATGACTTGATTTATAGTGGTCAAAACTGAATTAATAGATTAGGTTGGGGCGGCTTTACAATTATTTAACATCTTTTTCTTTTTTTTTGATGATGGAGTAACAGCACAGCTTTATGATTCCACAAAGAAGCAGAGTCAACCCAGGCTGATGACAGGTATTTCACGAAATTTTATTTTAATTAGTAGGTAATTATTTGGTATAGTAACGTTGTTGTTACACTTATACAAAGTTGTATATAGCCAATTGTAATCCTTCTATAGGAAAGAAGAATCTTTTAAAAATCTAAGTTTTTAAATTTATAAATACCTTATAGTCAAGTTATTAAAACAGACTTGAACAAAAAAAATCTTCAGAATTTTCATTAAAATATTAACAAAACTCAATAAAGTGGTGATTAATTAATAACTAATATTAGTTATAAGCTCACTCACTTCTTCAACATCAACAAACTTTATCTCCATAATTTTCCGTTCAAAATCATCACCATGAACAAGGGCTTTTGATTTGATACGATTTTTGTAAGTATAGATTGTACTTACGGTATTCTCCAATATATTAGCTATGGTTTGATTATCTTTTATCCCCAATCTCATTAAGGCAAATATGCGCAGGTTAGTATTTAATACTTCGTTAGCTTTAGGCCACATCTGATCTTCAGGCTTCAACAAAGCATTAAAGGAGGTAATGAAGTTTGGAAAAAGCTTAAGGAAGATGTTATCAAAGGTGTAAAACAAGTTATGTCTTTCCTGTTTAATGTCAATTTCATTGACCAAGTGCAGCAGCTCTTCATAGTTCTTAGTTTTAATTTTGCGCTCTGTATTTCTTTTGATTTTCTCAAGCTTAAGAATATAACCTGAAATAATGTTGAAAAAGTAGCCGATGTACTCTTCTTTTATGTGTGCATCTTCCAGGAGATTTTTATTTATTTTATCCAGATACTGATTTTTTTCACGGACAATAGTTTCCCTGACCTTTACTTTTTGTAACCGGTTGTATACTATTAAAGATATAATTGCAGTACCAACTATAGCCATAACTAATATAACTATGAGGAATGTTAACACCTGGTTCTTTTTACTTTCTGCTTTTATAATTTTCTGACCAGACAAAGTGGTTAAAATGGCTACAATCTCTATAGCGTGAAGCCGGTTGCCATAAAATTGTGCCTGACTTAACGCTTCCTTCAACAGGAGTTCCGCATCTGCCAGATTTCCTTGTTCAAATAACATCTTCCCTAAAGTAAAGACGGCCAGCGTTTCTTTAGTTGACGATCTGATATCGTAAATAGCGGCCAGCATTATCAATTCATTTTTTTTGGGGCCTTCTATTAAATTACTTAGATCTATAGCTATCATAGCTTTTTGATGGTCAGTAAGATTTTTGTTGTTCAGTAGTTTTTGATAATATATTGATGCTTTGCCTGGCTGTCCTGCAATGGTTAGCGACTCTGCTAAGAATTTGTATTTTTCATAAGATCCGGGTTTAGCCAGCAATAAAGCAGAGTCAAGTGCTTTTATTGATTCTTTACTGTTATCATACGAGTAGAATTTATTGCTGTTATATCTGGCTAAATTCATGTAGGCCCGCGATTTCATTTCATAGTATCTGAACTTAACGCTATCGTGTATCAACTTTACATCAGTTTGGCGAATGCAGTCAAAGCTTTCTTTGAACATACCCCATGTAACCTGGATTAAACCTAACTTTATCTGGCTTTCGTGCTGCTTAGGCAAGTCATGCATCAATTTGCTTGTAAGCAAAAGTTTTTGCGTATAAACATAGGCTGAATCAAATACATAATCCCGATATTCCTCATACAGCTTGTCATAAAGTGTATACTTCACCCCATAATTCTTTTTAGGAACTTCCGCTAAAGTCTGCTTAAGCAACTTTATGCGTTGATCTTTTTGTTTGTCATAGAGATTTTTTTGCGAGATTTCGGACTTCAGAACATTTAGAAGACTGTCAGTTGACTTTTCACCTTTAACGATAATAGACAGCAGCATTAACAATACAGACAGCAGAACTTTCATAATCCGGTCATTTTTAAACAAGGCTAATATATATTTTTTTAACAAACCTGGGAAAGTCTTGCAGGGTATCAACATTTTACTTGTCCATAAAATCGCAATCTTATAGCTTTTTCTCCCCATTTTTTTTAATTGAAACAGCGATCTTAAAATGATATGATTATGCATTTATAAAAAATAGCCTCAACGATATCGTTAAGGCTATTTTGCGCTACCCGGGTCCGAACCCCTGTTAAAACACGGTTATTATTTGATTTCCAGTTCATCCCTGGAAGGTAATTTAGGATAGGCGGCATGTGGCCCTCCCTGATACCAAAATACAACTGATATGATTTCTGAATTTTGTGCGTTATACCTTCCTCCTGACTTCCATCCTAAATCCTGAATAGTTACCTTCAGATCTTTATCAAAACGTATAGGGTCCTGTATATGCCATCGATACAATCCAAATCGCTGCCTTACCTGATAATGCCCGTCACCTTTTATGACCTGATGCATGCCACTATAGGCTGTAGAAAATTCTGTATAATTAACCTCATCAACACCAGATGCATTTTTTTTATGTGTATCAAAATCATATGACCCACAGAAATAATCTTCTGTTCCCGTACCTACTATGGTAGCAAACTTTGAATCTCCATCTATATAAAATTTAATCTCCCCTTCACCCCACCATCCATTATTATTTACACTTAATCCCATATAAACACCCACATATTGTCCCTTTCCTTTAACCCCATCAAGTATAGTATATGAAGAACCTGAATTAGCATTTGACATCCTGAATTGCGCGTGCAGGTAACCCTCATCTTCGCTAACTTTGGTAAGTGTATAGTCTATCTGATAATACAGGCTCATTGCCTTTTCATCAATATTTTCCATCGTAACGCGGCATTTCTTCCTGAAAGGCATTTTCCAATAACAGTTAAACGCGCTACCGGGATTTACTGTAACAGCGAGCGAGTTTAACGGAGAATAACTATTCCATCCCATTCCAAAAAATGCACCTACCGGCGACTCGATTGATGGTTCTTTTTCATCATCCCAATAAAAACGAAGAATAGAATTCCGCCAGTTACCAGTAGGTGTCATCCAAATATGCTGAATAGCGCCAGGACCTTCTATTTCAGCTATTGTTATTGTTTCTCCGGGATTGATAATTATATAGGGATTAACTTTCCATCCTAACCCTAAGTCACGCGCAGCCCATGCGGCATTTGCTACATTTTGTTTTCCTTTGTCTTTTACAGGATCAGCCGTTCCTCCCTTTCCTTTTTCACCTGTGAAATTTTCTGGGCTTATAGATCTTGTTTTTGCATCAGACAGCTTTGATAAATTACCCAAATTCATATCAAGGCCATTGAATTTTTCAGTCTGCTGCCCATAGCCATTAAAAACCAGCAACAAAGCGGCAAGCGTAAAAAGTAATTTTTTCATCATTTATCAGGTTTTAATAAGTTGTTGCAAGTGTTTGTCATCTTTTATAAAATTCAGGTAGGGCCATACTTGCGCGCTACTATTCCTTAGCCACATAGCATCTATATCTCCACTTAAAATTCTGCTTTTTGTATAAATTTTCTACGCTGCATTTTACTTACTTATATTGTTATTAAGCCATTTATCTGTAAGTGATTTCATAAAATAACCGCCTACCACACTGCGTGCCTGGAAACCGACTTTTTTACCTGTAGTTGTTTCATGCCAATCGCTTAATGGTACCCGGGAAGTAGATTCGGTAGCATATTTATATACAGGGCTTATTAATGCTTTAAAATCAGCCGGATTATCTGTAAGTGTTGCTGTCCATAATATCCAGTCAGATTTAGTATACGTTTTACGGCTATCTAAAGGCAAGCCATAAGCATTTTGATGGGTCAAATAAAAACTAACTTCCTTTTTATATACCGCTTTAGGGAATAATTTCAGGTTCAACGCCTTATCCCACACCATATTATATTTTTGGCTCCAAGTATCTTTGCTATCAAAAACCAACCCAAAGTGATCTCCCGCGTCTGTTCTAACCGCCCATTTATTCGCCATGTCTTTTGCTATTTTTTGATATTTAGCAGCCGTTTCCTTTTCCCCCAACATACCAGCAATTTTAGCGTAAGCCCCTATAGCAACAATAGCTTTAACTGATAAATTAGCATTATGCGCCAAATGACCTGCAAAATCATCGGTACATAATTGGTTGCCTGGATCAAAACCATTCTCCGTTAAAAAATTGGTCCATGCGGTTAATGTTTGCCAATGCTTTTTAGCGTATGACGCGTCTTTCTCGGCCATAGCAATAGCAGCAGTAAGTATAACCATATTACCACACTCTTCTACCGGCATACCTTCACCATAAGTTTGTCCATTAGCAATTGGATAGGTACCCAAATCATGCGCGGCAAATGGTTTATTCCATTTACCTGTTTCGCTGTAATAAAAAATACCGTTTAGCATTCCCTTCATTAACTCCGGGTTATACAATAGATATAATGGTGCTGATGGATAAGTAACATCTACTGTATTAACAGATCCATTGCTAAAATTCTCTTTTGATAAGAATAACAATTCTCCCTGAGGGCTTTCAACCAATTCATGTGCGGCAATACTTTGACGATAGCTCAATACACATAAATCGGCATATTCTTTTCCGCCATCTTTTTCTGAACTATTATAAAGTTGTTTATTAAATACGCTGCATCTTTCCATTACCAACTTGTAGCTTAATGCCGCTTTTTCCAATTCATTGGCCATATTATGGTTTCCGTCTTTGTTCCACCATGGCCTTAAGTTTTGCTCAAAGTATTGAATGGCGTAAAGTTCGTCATAACCTATTTCTAAAAATTTCTCTGTTGCATGTTTACCAACTGTACCAAATGGTATAATTGTATTTAGAAACAGCTGTTTCCCTTCGGTAAGGGTAGATGTTGTTTTATTATTTAAAAAAGAATTTAAAGCTTCATTATCCTGAGTTATGTATTGTATAGCTCTTGCCGATGCAGGGGCAGCTATATAAACATAGCCCCAATCTATCCTCAGGTCATCACCTTTCTTTTTCAGCACAGGCTGCTCTACAGTTCCGGCTTTTAACATGGATAGCGCATGGCTATTATTTACACTGGCAATAACCGGTTGGTCTGGTTTATTACAGGCTATACTGGTTGATGCGCCCAGGTAAACCTTAACCTGGTGTTTCTCGCTATCATTTGATTTAACTTTGTAAGTGATGTAAGAAACCGGCCTTGAAAAAAGTTCAAGATCACTCATCAATAAAGGCGATGTAAAGGCTACTTCCAGGTCAACTTTTCCGCAATTGAAGTTATAAATGGTTTGTGTGGCATTTAGTGTTACCTCTTTTTGATGGGCAAGTTCTACACCTTCTCCACTTTCAGTGCCCATAAAACGGTATATGGTGTTATCTACTTTTATAAGGCCTAACATTGGCTGGTTTTTGCCTGTCCAGTGTTTGGTATCAGATGCGTTTAACTGATCTGTAAAAGACCATATACTAAAGTAAGTAGTATGGGAAATAAGCGGATAGGCCGGAGCCTTGGTAGCTTGTCCGTAAGCAGAGATAGTTATAAAAGCCCAACTTAAAAGGCTTATACATTTAATAATTCTGTTCATATAATTTATTAGGTTTTAATTATTCACTAATTTAGCATAAATAGTTACTTGTTAGATATAGAAAATGGGCGACCCACAGGTTTTACCCCAAGTGACAAGGCTGGTTGATCATTCATAACCAAGCTAAACCCAGGCATTATGATGCCGCACCGCAATGGTATTTACATGGATTTTTTGCATAGCGTAAAGGTGTTCAAAAATTTGACAGGCTGTTTTTGAGCACCTTATAATTTGCAACTTCAAACTACCGTACAAGCGGCTTTTATATAAAGACTCGCTTTTATTAAATATTAAAAGTTTGAAATTTTCTTTTTTATATTAATAAATGTTATTTTGACA
>JAQBOY010000481.1 GCA_028287805.1 Mucilaginibacter sp. | reverse complement strand
ATTGCAGCGTATTGTTGATATATTCGTTATTTCGTTCCTCAAAAGTATTGGGTACAGTATAATAGGAGAGGGGCTTGCAAAAATTTCGGGTAATGATCTCCGTATTATCAAAAGCGAAGATCAATCTGTCTGTTTGTGGAAAGCTGGCCGAAAACATTTCGTGCGCTTGTTTTTTCACATCCTGCTGATCTGCTTTAAAAGGAAGATCGATCGTTGAAGTAGCTGCTATAAATGACATATATATAAAATACGTTAATTGCTGATTTTCGGTTGCTTAATGCCATAATAAATGTATTAAGCAATGTACTAAAACTACTCAATGACGTATGAGTAAAGCACAAAAGGCTAACTTTTAGGTTAGCCTTTTGTTTGTCAAATATTTATTGTAGTTATTTTTTAGCCGCATTTACAACACGATAGCTTTCAGGCGGACCTAAATAACTTGGTTTAACACCGCCCATGTCAACCACTATTTTTTCCAGCACAACAGCCGGATCAACCAGCCAGTATTTTACAATATGCTTGCCCGGTTGGGTAATATGATGTGTGGATATCAGCTCTTTTATTTCATTGGCAGATGCCGCTTCCATAACCGAATTAGCTTTTCTTGTATCTTCTATCAGCGAATCAATATTTACTTTTTGCGGCGTTTCATTATCAATTGACATGGCATACCATAAACCTTTCTCATGCGTAAAGTCAATAGATGGAGCTACAAACGTTCTTATTTTTACAGTTCCGGTATCCGAAATATTTACTTCATACTCCAGGTGTGGGCTGTTACCACCCGGCTCCTGTCTTGGAGAAGTTATAGGAGTAGCTTCAATAGCCGAAAGCGTGCGTCCGCGATCAGGAAGGATGGCCCATTTAACATTAGGGCCGTTTACCATCTTGCTATAATGAATAGCTTCCATTGAAGCATAACCGTTGCTTAAAACAAAGCCTGATGTTGGTACAGGTTTGCTGTTATTAACAGTTGCCTGTATAATAACCTTAGTGCCATTAGGGCCGGTTATAGTAATAGGAATATTTTTAGTGCCTTTAGGCGCTTTGGCCCAATCAACGCTTACCCATAATCTTTCCTGTTTATCAATTTTGCCTGCATTTGAGGATACCTTAACATAAGGGGCGCCTGTTTCAACAGTATAATTAAAAGGAGCCTGACCACGGTTAAATACCTCAATATAGCGGGCTGTATTTGGATATTTGGTAAGTTCCGGTAATACAGCTTCTGATTGTTCTTTTGGCCACCATGTCGCCGAGCCTTCGGCGGATACCCCCATATCGGCCGACACAGGAGCATCTACCTTTATGGCTTCAGGTAATTTATTTCCACCCTTTGGCTCGGTCCAGCTAATATAACCAATATGTATCTCATCCATCATATGCTGCCATTTGCCGTTGGCCAGTGTATCATTATAATATTTTGATATTTGCGCGTCTCTGGCAAAAAGTTTATCTGCTTTTTGAGCTTCATCATTAGCTGATGTGCGGCCCTGCTCTCCATACCATTGATTTTTGGTAGCAGCTAAATACATTTCATTGTAGTTTGCGCTGGCTATTACCGGGTGCAATACCAATTCATAAAATGCATCTTTATATTGAGCAGGCATTTTTTTGCTTAACTTTTCTGCCTGATCTTTTAATTTATTAAAATCAGCTACTACGGTTTCAAACTCCCGATAATCTGTTAAGCTATAAGGCGTGCTGGTTTTTATAGTGGTAGGATTAACCAGTTCCGGTTTGCGCCTGCCGTTATATTTTGCATAGGTAGACAGGATATAAGCGATCTCTGAAGCATGTTCCGGGCCAAACTGTTGAGCTACCCAGTCTTTTGTATATTTTTCCAGGCTGTTAGCCGGATATTTGTCAGGGTTCCAGGCATAATCTAAAAAGAAGCTTATCGGAAACTCCAAAGTTTTTAAATCGCCTACGTTTACTATCCATTCCTGTTTAACGCCATATTCGTAAGCTAAATGCATTTGCTCCCAGGTATGCGGAAGAGGGTTACTATTAACCCATTGATAATTACGAGGACCGCCATGATAATCAAAATGATAATACAAGCCATAACCGCCTGGGTTTTTTGGCTCTTTAAGATCAGGCAATCTTCTTACATTGCCCCAGTTATCATCACAATATAATAACTCAACATCGCCGGGTACGCGCATACCCGCGTCATAATAATCCTGCACTTCTTTATATAACGCCCATACCTGCGGGGTTTTTCCGGGTTCTTTATGAGTTGCTTCAGTTATGGCATCGCGCTGGTCCTTAACAATTTTTTCAAGCAGAGACATATTTGCTTTCGGGCCACCGGGTGCCATAGGTGCATCACCATCACCACGCATGCCTATGGTAGTTAATACTTCCTTATCTCCGTTTCTTTCAACGCCTTTTCTCCAGTATTCCTTTAGTACCTCCCCGTTGGTAGCATAGTTCCATGCCTTTTGGGGTTGGGTCAAATTTTTATTGTAACGCGCCCATTCCTTTTGTGCACGGTCCATCGGCTCATGATGCGATGTGCCCATTACTATACCCATTTTATCAGCCAGGATTGGATTTTCCGGATCATCATCATTAAACGCGTTAGACCACATGGCAGGCCAAAGAAAATTCGCCTTTAACCTTAAAAGCAGTTCAAACATGTGGGCATATAGCAGATGATTAACGCCATTATCATACTGACCTACATGAGGGAATTTTTCCCTCGCCCAACCTAAAAAGGAAGGCCCTTCATCATTAATAAATATGCCCCGGTATTTTACTGCAGGTTCTCCGTCTGAATGGCGCCCTGCTGATACATATAAGTTAGTTTGATGTTTAATAGGTACATCTGCCCACCAGTACCAGGGAGAAACACCTATTTGTGAGGACAAGTCATAAATGCCAAAAATAGTTCCGCGTTTGTCGCTTCCGGCAATTACCAGCGCGCTTTCAATGCCCGGCATGGGGTTTTTTACCACTTGTGATATAAATACCTCCCATTTACCCGCAACACCCGCCACGTTTATTTTTTTATCCTGTATCAGTTTATCAATCAACGTACTTTTTCCTATTGTACCTATTATTACCACTTCTTTCCCTGCTGCCTTGCCTGTAGACAAAACAGGTTCAGCACCTGTGACCGCTTTTACATCTGCCTGGAAACTTTTAAGCGCTATCATTACGCCTTCATATTCATCATTGCTTATATATAATGGTGCGGATTTGCCTGCTGCCGATAGGGTAAATGATCCGGTAGTCTTTGTTGCCGATACATAAGGCACATTGTTGGCACAGGCAACGCTGCCGGCAAATAAAGCCAATAGTAAGGTTAAACCTGTGAATATAGTGGAAGCCCGGTGCGGAATTAACTTTAGCTTCTGACAATTAGGAATTTTAAAAATGTTCATGATACAGGATTTATATTATAATGGTGCTTTTCTTTAAAAATTAATTACGCCCTGGTAGGCTTTTTTAGGCTGCATGTTTTTATCAAACAATAAAGGATAATTTTTTCTGCCCGGAACCGGATACTGATCAAGCCAGGTATACTTGTCAGATAAATTCCAAAAGGTAACGCCTGTTATTACTTTTTTATATTGCCGGAATATTTTAAAGAGTTCAGCATATTTTTCGGCCTGTTTCTTTTCTATTTCAGGCGTGTATACATCTGATTCGTCTGGTCGTTTAGCACGGCGATCTTTTTCCCAGGGATAGATTGAAATATCCATTTCGGTGATCTGTATCTTTAAGCCTAATGAGGAGAATTTTTTGATGGTAGCTATCAGGTCTTTTGGGCTTGGTTCATCAATAGACCAATGTGCTTGCAACCCTACACCATTAACAGGTACATGGGCATCTGTTAATTTTTTTAATAGCTTATACACCCGCTCACGTTTTTCGGGTCTTTCTGTGTTGTAGTCATTATAGAAAAGTATAGCATTGGGGTCTGCCTCATGCGCGTATTCAAAAGCTTTGGTTATAAAATCTTCACCACATATCTGGTACCATTGTGAGTTGCGTAAAAATTTTGTGCTGTCGTCATCTATGGCTTCATTTACCACATCCCAGGCATATATTT
>JAQBOY010000366.1 GCA_028287805.1 Mucilaginibacter sp. | reverse complement strand
GAGTAGCTGAAAGAAAATTACCCCCCATCGCAAAAAACACTTTAAGCTTACCTTCATTCATCGCTTTAATGGAGTCAACTACATCATAGCCATGTTCTCTCGGCGGTTCAAATCCAAAAACTTTTTTTAGATTATCCAATTGCTTTTCATAAGGCTTATCATAGATCATCATAGTGCGGTTGCCCTGTACATTGCTATGGCCACGTACCGGACATAAACCTGCACCGGGCTTGGCAATACTGCCTTTAAGCATAGTAAGGTTAAGTATTTCCTTTACAGTAGCCACACCGTTTTTATGCTGGGTAATACCCATGGCCCAGCAAATAATAATACGTTTTTTATATTTTAGCATATCAGCGGCTTCCTTCATCTGTCGTACAGGCACACCTGATGCCTTAGCCAGTTCATCCATATTATATTGCTGTAGGTGATGGATAAAGTCGGTATAGCCCTGGGTATTATACTTGATGAATTCATGATCAAAAACTTTTCCCGGAGTTTCCATTTCTGCTTCGTACAGCATTTTCTCTATGCCTTTTAGCAGCGCAATATCACCGTTTATATTTATCTGTAAATACAGATCAGCCAGTTGTGTGGTAATACCTAAAACGCCTTTAACGGTTTGCGGATTTTTAAAACCCATTAAACCGGCCTCATGCAAGGGATTAATAGCAATTATTTTTGATCCATTCTCTTTTGCCTTCTGTAAAGCAGTGAGCATCCGGGGATGGTTTGTACCTGGGTTTTGCCCCATAATGATAATCACATCCGTATCATAAAAATCATTCAGTGTCACAGTACCTTTTCCCATTCCTATAGTTTCTGCCAGAGCTACGCTGGTTGATTCATGGCACATATTGGAGCAGTCGGGCATATTATTGGTGCCATATTCCCTTACAAACAGCTGGTAGGTAAATGATGCCTCGTTGCTGGTACGGCCCGAAGTATAAAAAGCGGCTTCATTTGGCGAGGCCAAACTATTTAAATGATCGGCTATTTTTTTAAAAGCGTCATCCCAGCTAATAGGCTGGTAACGTGTACCGCCTTTTGGCAAATAAACCGGCTGAGCGATGCGGCCTTTTTTTCCTATTTCATAATCATTTAGTTTAGCCAGGTCGGCTACTGAGTTTTGTTTAAAAAACGCTCCTGTTAATTTTTTAGTGGTCGCTTCTTCGGCTAACGCTTTTGCCCCATTCTCGCAATACTCAGCAATTGGCGAACGGTCATCGTCGGGGTCTGGCCATGCGCAACTCGAACAATCAAAACCACCCTTTTTATTCATATGGTATAAGCCTTCCATTCCCCGTACCGGTCCGGATTCTGCTAAAACATCATTCATGGCAGCTATAACAGCCGGAATACCGGCTGCCCATGTTTTTGGTTCGGTCACCTTTAAATCCAATAATTCTTCCGGATTTTCTGCTGCTGGTTGTTCTTTAAATTTATTCATGATTTTTCTCAGCTAAAGGATTGGAATAATTATCGCTTTGATCTTCCGCTACATTATCCAAACACATAAAATCTTTCTCTATTAATAAATGCAATGATCCGTTATTGCTTTCAAACCCAACTTTGTCTGTATGGTCTAATTCATCAATCATTATCTTCGGCATATACATTGTAACTATATTATTTTTAAAGTCGGCCGCTAATTTATCTTCACTTGTACTTTGCAATACATATACCAGCTCATCATTACCAAAATCTACTTTTTCTTTTAAATAACCTTCCTTTAACAGTTGTTCAACATCTGTTCGGGTTAAGCGGTATCTTAACGAGTTGCTTTTAATGCGCAGTTTCATAATCGGGTAATAATATGCGATGTGCCGCGGTATATATATTAAACCGCTGATCGCGTAGAAAGCCGATCAGCGTTATATTAAATTCTTCTGCCAGTTGTACGGCCAAACTTGATGGAGCCCCTACTGCGGCTATAATATTGATTCCGGCCATAGCGGCTTTTTGAACCAGCTCAAAACTTGCCCTGCCGCTTAGCAGTAAAATGTTTTGACTTAAGGGCAACCAGTTATTATTAAGCGCGGCTCCTATCAGTTTATCCAATGCATTATGTCTGCCTACATCCTCACGTACTAAAAGTAATTCGCCCGATGCTGTAAATAAGGCGGACGCGTGTAGCCCTCCGGTGTATTCAAAAACTTCCTGATGTTGGCGAAGTATCCCCGGCAGCTGATGCAGCAGGCCGGAACTTATCCTGTTATTATCTTCAGGCTTTGCGTAGGCGCTTATTGTATGGATAGCATCAATAGATCCCTTTCCGCATACCCCGCAGCTTGATGTAGTATAAAAGTTACGTTCGGTATTTTGAAGGTGCGGGATAGTATTTTCATTTAGCGTAACCTGTATTACATTTTCTTTATTTTCTGCACACGCGATAAAGCAGTGGCCAATATCCAATACTGCTTCAGGGCTTTTAATAATACCTTCTGTAAATAAAAAACCCGCTGCCAGCTCCGCGTCATTTCCGGGGGTACGCATGGTTACAGAAATATTTTGCACCTTTCGCTGATCTTTGGGGCCATATTCCAGTCTGATCTCTAAAGGCTCTTCAATAGCCAGTGCGTCTGAAGTATCTACACTTTCCCCAGCCACAATTTTGATAACCGGCAAGCGTTTAATGGAGCTATAGGTCATGATTAATATACAATTTACGTAGTGGATTGTTCTTATAAAACTCACCCGGCTCTGGGTTTCGAACCCATTGCTATGTATATTAACAACATTAATTTATATTTGTTATACAATAGCTATGAAAGAATTACAGGACATTGTATTTGCCTTTGATAAAGCTAATCAAGAGGGTAAACAAACGGCTTTAGCAACAGTTGTGCATGTAGAAGGTTCATCCTACCGGCGTGCAGGCGCCCGAATGCTGATTACGGATGATGGCCAGCTTACCGGCGCAATCAGTGGCGGGTGTTTAGAAGGGGATGCTTTGCGCAAAGCGCGATTGGTAATGGCCCAAAATAAATCTATGCTGGTTACTTATGATACTACCGATGACGATGACGCCAAATTTGGTGTAGGCCTCGGTTGTAATGGTATTATACATATATTAATAGAACCTATATTAACCAATAGCCAGTACAACCCCATTGCGTTGTTTAAATTGTTTTTAAGCAAAAGGCAGCCTGTAGTACTGGTCACTTTATTTACATTAAATGATAAGCAAGCGGCTCAACCCGGAACCTGCCTTTTATTGAATGAAAATGAAGAACTGTATGGAATCTTCCCTGACGTGACCATAAAAGATGCTTTACTGGCTGACGCTAAAGATGTATTGAAAAATGGCAATTCAGTAACTAAAACCTATTTATACGGCGATAAGTTCACCTGCTTTATTGAATTGCTGCAGCCAACCGTATCTCTTATAATATTTGGCGCAGGTAATGATGCGATCCCCTTAGTTGAATTGGCTGCTATTTTAGGCTGGCATGTTACTTTAATTGATGGCAGAGCAAACTATGCCGTTCACGCACGTTTCCCGCTGGCCAAAAGGATCATCATAGCAAAACCCGAACAGGCACTCGGCCAAATTGTGCTGGATAACAGAACGGTTATTGTATTAATGACGCATAATTATAATTACGATATGGCAGTACTGAAACAATTACTACCACTTGAGCTTCCTTATGTGGCTGCGTTAGGACCTAAAAAAAGGTTACAACGTATGCTGGACGAGTTAAAAGAAGAAGGATCAGACATTACGCCAGAACAACTAAAAAGTATATACGGGCCGGCCGGCTTAGATATTGGCTCCGAAACTTCTG
>JAQBOY010000355.1 GCA_028287805.1 Mucilaginibacter sp. | reverse complement strand
ATTGAGACAGGCTCAGCCTTAAAAATAAAAAAGCGTCATTGCGAGGTACGAAGCAATCTCTAAAGTGGACAATCAAAAGGTACTTATGCTGAGATTAATTCATCATATAAATCTTTCCATTCAGGATTTAGTGAGTTAACCAATTGTTGTTTATATTTTCTGTTGCCTCCTTTAATTGCTTTTTCAATAGCTATCGCTTCCTCAATATGAGGATAGAAAAAGTAATAAACCAGTTTATTGCAATTATATTTTGCAGTAAAACTGTTAGGATAAATTTTGTTTTTATGATCATAAATACGTCCGATAATATCAGAGGTTACACCTACATATAAAACAGTATGTAGTTTATTAGTTAAAATGTAGACGCAACCGCCTCTTTGAAAGATCATCAATAAAAATAAAAAAAGAAGTTGAAACTTATCTTTAATATTAAATAGGTGGTATTTCATTATCGGGTGTAGAGATTGCTTCGTTCCTCGCAATGACGGCGGGGGAGATGGAGATGGATTATATGCCGGGTTCATCTCTGAATAAAATTATCCTTTTTGAATGTTCAAATTAGAGTGAATGTCCGCATTAGAGATTGCTTCGTACCTCGCAATGACGCCTTTTAGATGTGTTGTTGATAAGAAAAAACCGCTCGGCACACAATCATTCTGTTTATTGTTTGTCCGCATTGGAGATTGCTTCGTACCTCGCAATGACGATGGGGAGAGACATGAGTTAATCTCAGCATAAATTACCTTTTGACTTTCCGCATTAGAGATTGCTTCGTTCCTCGCAATGACGATGGGGAGAGACATGAGTTAATCTCAGCATAAGTTGCCTTTTGAATGTCCGCTTTAGAGATTACTTCGTATCTCGCAATGACGATGGGGAGAGACATGAGTTAATCTCAGCATAAATTACCTTTCGAATGTCCGCCTTAGAGATTGCTTCGTTCCTCGCAATGACGACGGGAAGAGACATGAGTGACGGAGCGTGATTTACCTGCTTGCAATTTCCGGGGGCGGCATATAGGCTAACCGTTTACGGAAAAAAGTATCCCAACTATGCTGTTGCACATGGTTAAGCATGTGCGCGGTATCCTCATCATAATCAATTGATAATTGTTTGTATTTTTCATGAACACGGTCAAATAAATTGGATGCCTGATATTGATAATTGGCGTCAAAACGGGTTCTGGCAATCGTTCTTATTAGCTCCTGTTGTTCCATGTAGGCTATAATATAATGGCCCTGTTCATGATTCAGTATTTGGTCCATCATTTGACTTGATAATACTTTTCTTTTATTTATCCATGATTTATCATGATCAAATACCAGCCTTATATCACAAGTTAGCCTGTAGATACCTTTTTCGCTTTTAGCGCGATAATTAAAATCAATAAAACAATTAGTGTAAGCTACCTTGTCGGAACTATTTATATCAGGTACACCCCTAAACTCCTCGGCTTTTAATTGGTGATAAGATTGCGCCGTAGCTAACTGCATAGCAGATAACCATAGGGCGGCAACACATATCACCCCCATAAAATGAAACTTCATAAATTTTGCTTAAAGATTTTACTTTTTGACTTGGTCAGCATGTAAAAGGTTTAAGGCCATCATTTCTTTCATGGTTTGTTGCATGGCATCGGTTGATCCGTCAAGGAAAATAACATTACCCTGTGAGTTTTCGGCAAAATGCTTAATTGACTCTGTCCACATGGTGAACAGAATAACAGAAGTATCCATAT
Organism: Mucilaginibacter sp.; assembly: GCA_028287805.1. Taxonomy (GTDB): domain Bacteria; phylum Bacteroidota; class Bacteroidia; order Sphingobacteriales; family Sphingobacteriaceae; genus Mucilaginibacter. Next base: position 4,260 of record JAQBOY010000355.1, on the reverse strand, counting down.
TGGCGTGCTGCATTTCCTTAGCTGCAACGCTCATGCCCTTAGCCACCTCTTCGCGAAACAGCGCTACACCTTGTCCGCGAAGCTGCGAAGCCTGGCGCTCCGCCTCGGCAGATATCTTGATGGCATTACCTTCTGCTTCGGCAGCTTTGGTTTTAGTGATCAGTAATGCCTGCCCTTCATTTTCAGCGGCAGCTTTCAGGTTGTTTGATGCAACTACCTGGCTCATGGATTTCATGATCACCTCATCAAAAGTGATGTCATTTAATTGAAGATCCTGTAAATGGTAGCCCCAGGTTTCCAAAATTTGATCCAGCTGTTCTTTCACATGCTCTACAATATCCCTCCTTAATATCAAAACTTCCGATTGGCGTTTGGTAGCAACAAAAGCGCGTATAGAACCTTCAACTGTGCGGATAAGCGCTTGCATCAGGTTGCGGTCATCAACAAACTTAAAAGCTACGTTTTTAATGGTTTCTTCCTGCTGGTCCAATACCGAATACAGCAGCATCGCTTTAAAATAAACATTTGCCTGGTCAAAGGTAACGGCCTGGAACTCCAGCTCAACAGAGCGGTTCTGTATGGAGATATAAGAGTATATCTGTTCAATAAAGGGAATTTTAAAGTTTAATCCGGGCGGTAATATCCTGCGGTACTTCCCAAATACAGTAACTACTGCAATTGTGCCTTGTTTAACAGACACAAATGATGAAAACAAAACGATCAATAAAAAAAAGACAAAAACTAATAATACTATCTGTGTTGTCATAAGGGTGAATAATTAATTAAATAAAGATAGATTTAAATATTGGTGTGTTATTTGTTTTTTAAAAACACCCTTACAAATGAGGCACTTAAATATATGAACTTAAAACGTACTTTCGGAACTATCTTAACGGTATTGGGTATTATTGGTTTAATTTACACCGGTTTTGGCATAATAAACCATGATGACAGAACAACTTCGCTGTTTGTTATAGGAATAATAGCTTTGTTGTTTTTCTTTACAGGAATAAGCCTGGTAAGAAATACTAAGGACGAGGCTTAATTAGGTAGGGAGTGGGAGTTTAAATTAAAAAACCCATGAAATTTTAAATTTCATGGGTTTTTTTAATTTTTTAAGGAAAGTATTTTATTGTTAATTTTTGTCGCTATTGTCATCAGAGAGGCCAAGCTCTTCTTTAAATGCGGCGAGTACCCTGCCACCTTTATAAAAATAGCGGCTATAATAGGCATCGTCAAGGCTGCTGATAGCTACACCTTTTGATGAGGCATGTGCAAAGCGGCTATTACCTAAGTAAATACCAATATGTGAAATGCTGCGGCTATGTATTTTAAAGAAAACCAGGTCGCCTTCTTTCAGGTCGTCCTTGCTAACCGGACTAACCATGCTAAAAATATCACGGGAATTACGTTTGATATCCAGGTTAAATACTTCGCTATATAACTCCTTTGTAAAAGCTGAACAGTCAATACCATTTTTTGAGCTTCCGCCAAAACGATAAGGGGTGCCTATCCAGTCATATACAAAATGAAAAAGTTTCATATTTGATGTTGCAGATAACGCAACACCCATAATTTGCGATAAATAATCTTTTGCTAAGCTTTCCTGTTCGTCAGGAGCCTTATCAGCAGGTTGATTTGGAACGATTTTTGTTTGAGCCTGCGTGGCTAAAACGCTTAAAAACAAGGCAATGGCCAATGTAAATTTCTTCATTAATTATTATTTTGTTGTTGTTTAATCAACAAACTGTTCATTAAATTGGACAAAGTTCGCATGGTTGATTGCAAAACTATCCATATTTTTTAATATTGCAAATAAATGGCATGTTTTTTTTCAAATTTATAAAAAATATAAATTAAATAAATCTGCTAACAAAGTTGTTGCAGTTTCGATATTTTGCAGGATATAATTAGATTTGCGCTTTATCTAAAGTATTTGGTTAACAAATGAGTTCAATCGAAATAAACAAGGACACTTACCTGATGTGGTACGAGTCTATGCTTTTAATGCGCAAGTTCGAAGAAAAAGCGGGGCAATTATACGGGCAGCAAAAAATACGTGGTTTTTGCCACTTATATATTGGCCAGGAAGCGGTATTAGCCGGAGCTATATCTGTGTTAAAACCCGAAGATAGCTTGATCACCGCTTATCGCGATCATGCGCATGCTTTGGCAAAAGGTGTTTCACCTAATGCTATTATGGCCGAACTTTATGGCAAAGCCACCGGATGTTCGAAAGGAAAAGGCGGATCAATGCACATGTTTGACAAGGAAAAACATTTTTATGGCGGACATGGTATAGTTGGCGGTCAGATCCCTTTAGGCGCGGGAGTAGCTTTTGCTGAAAAGTTTAAAGGTACCGAATTTGTAAACGTAACTTACATGGGCGATGGCGCCGTTCGTCAGGGTGCGCTTAACGAAACCTTTAATATGGCAGCGTTATGGAAACTGCCTGTAATATTTGTTTGCGAAAACAATGGCTATGCAATGGGTACCTCAGTTGAGCGTACAACCATACAAACCGATATTTATAAATTAGGATTGCCTTATGGTATACCTTCATCCCCGGTAGATGGTATGGACCCGGTTGCGGTACATAACGCTATGGATGAGGCTGTACAGCGTGCACGCAATGGCGAAGGCCCAACCTTCCTGGAAATGCGTACCTATCGTTACAAAGGGCACTCCATGTCCGATCCTCAAAAATACCGTACCAAGGAGGAGTTGGAAAGCTATAAAGCAAAAGATCCTATTGAAGCGATAAGACAGGCCATTGAAAAAGCAGGCTATGCCGATGAGAAATGGTTTGAGGATATTGACGCCAAAGTTAAAGCAGAGGTAGATCAATCGGTAAAATTTGCGGAAGAATCACCGTGGCCGGAAGCATCAGAATTATACACTGATGTATACGTACAAAAGGATTATCCTTATATTAAAGACTAATTAAAACATTCATCCTATAAATATGGCCGAAGTAGTTAAAATGCCAAAAATGAGCGATACCATGACCGAAGGTGTGGTGGCGAAATGGCATAAAAAAGTTGGTGATAAAGTAAAATCGGGCGATGTATTAGCTGAGATTGAAACTGATAAAGCCACAATGGATTTTGAATCGTACCAGGATGGTACCTTGCTATATATTGGTGTTAACGAGGGGCAATCTGTTCCTGTTGATACGGTTATTGCAGTTTTGGGTAAAGATGGCGAGGATTATAAAGCAGCTCTTGAAAGCAGCAATGGCAGTGGTGCCAAACCTGCTGAAGCTCCTGCGGTTGCTGATAAAGCGCCTGCGGCTGCTGTTGAAAGCAAACCGGCTGCTCCAAAAGTTGATATTTCCAGCATACCTGCAACAGTTATCCGTATGCCGGCCCTGAGCGATACCATGACAGAAGGGGTTATTAATAAATGGAACTTTAAAGTTGGTGATAAAGTAAAATCAGACGATTCATTAGCCGATGTGGAAACCGATAAGGCTACCATGGAAGTTGTAGGCTATGAAGCGGGTACTTTACTATATATTGGCCCTAAAGAAGGCGAAGCTGCACCTGTTAATGGTATTATTGCTATAGTAGGTAAAGAAGGAACAGACATTACACCTTTGTTACAGGATACTGGTAGCGATAGCAGCGCTGGTAGCAGTAATGCTGCAAATGAGCCTGCTGCTGCAGCTCCTGCAACTGCCACCCCTGAAGCGCCTGCCACTAATAATGAAGATGACAGCCGTGTAAAAGCATCACCGCTTGCACGTAAAATTGCAAAAGATAAAGGTATTGATCTGCATAGCATAAAAGGCTCTGCCGAAGGCGGCCGGATTGTAAAGAAGGACATAGAAGAGTTTAAACCTGCTGCAAGTAACGGTACTGCTGTTCAATCAACAGCACCTGCTACTACTACTACTACTAATACTGCGCCAGCTCCTAAAATCCAAACCTTTACAGGTGAAGAGAAATTTACCGAGAAGCCGGTTACCCAAATGCGTAAGGCTATATCCAGGCGTTTATCTGAAAGCTTGTTTACCGCGCCGCATTTTTATGTAACCATGTCTATTGATATGGATCAGGCTATTGCGGCACGGAATAAAATAAATGAGGTAGCACCGGTTAAAATTTCATTTAACGATTTTGTATTAAAAGCATGTGCTATTGCTTTACGTCAGCATCCTGCAATTAATTCATCCTTCCAGGGCGATAAGATCCGCTTTAATGAGCATGTGCACATTGGCGTTGCCGTAGCTGTTGATGAAGGTTTATTGGTACCGGT
>JAQBOY010000353.1 GCA_028287805.1 Mucilaginibacter sp. | reverse complement strand
TAGCTTCATCAAAAACCAATAAATCGGGCCTGCGTAATAATGCACGGGCTATGGATAGCCGTTGCTTCTCTCCTCCTGATACTTTTACACCACCCTCGCCAATTACCGTATCCAGCCCATTATTAGCGCGTGCCAGCAATGTTTGGCAGGCAGCACGATGCAATACCTCCATACATTCATTATCTGTAGCACCCGGGCGAACAAACTGCAGGTTTTCACGTATTGTCCCGGAGAATAGTTGGGTATCCTGCGTAACAAAGCCTACTTTTTCGCGCAGCTGATCAAGGTCTATTTCCTTGCTCAAAATATTATTATATAATATATCCCCAGCCAGCGGCTGGTACAAACCAACTAATAACTTAACCAATGTTGTTTTACCTGAGCCGGAAGGGCCAACAAAAGCGATAGTTTCGCCGGTATTGGTTTCAAAACTGATATGGTTTAGCGCGTTACGGTTAGCCGTTAAATGCTTAAAGCTAACATTATTAAAGGTCAAAGTTTTGATCTTTTCTAATAGTACAGGTTTCTCCGGCTTTATATCTATCGGAATATTTAATATCCCCTGAAAGTTACCTAAAGATACCTCTGCCTCGCGCCAGGCAAGTATTACGTTACCTAATTCCTGCAAAGGGTTAAAAAGGAAAAAGGAGTAAAATAAAAAGCTAAAATATTGCCCCGGAGAAATGCTTTTTTGAAAGATAAGGATCAATAAAACCACTACCATTATACTCCTCACCAGGTTAACGGTAGTACCCTGTACAAAGCTCATACTGCGTACATACTTTACCTTTTTTAGCTCCAGATCGAGAATTTTATAAGTGGTTTTATTTAAACGCTCGATTTCCTGTTTAGCTAATCCCAGGCTTTTTACCAGCTCAATATTTCTTAATGATTCTGTAGTTGATCCGGCAAGGGCGGTAGTTTCTGCTACAATTTTCTTTTGTATCCGCTTAATATTGCGGCTCAGCGCCATACTTACAAAGGTGATGATGGGGATGGCTGCAAAATACACCAAGGTTACTTTATAACTTACCGTTACCGAGTAAACAATAACAAACAGCATCCCGATAAAGCTTACAAAAAGTACACTTATAAAGGCGGTAATAAACTTTTCGCAATCCAACCGTACCTTTTGCAGTATACCCAAAGTTTCGCCGCTGCGCTGATCTTCAAAAACCTGGTAAGGTAGTTCCAATGAATGTTTTAAGCCATCGGCATACATTTCGGCACCCACTTTTTGTACAATAATATTGGTAAAATAATCCTGGAAATTTTTTGCTATACGCGATACCATGGCCGCTCCTACAGCAAGGCCAACCATACCCAATACACCATATACATAAGCATCATGGCCAAGTTCGTCTCGTTTTTCAATAAACCGGTCAACAATATGTCCGGTAATATAAGGGTCAAGTAAGGAGAAACCGATATTAAACCCCGCTAAGATCAAGGCTAATACAACAATCCAGCGATATTTTGATAAGTAAGCTAAAAGTATTTTCATATAATGGTGTAAAAATAAAAAAAGGGAATGGCTAAGAAGCTCATTCCCTTTAATTTGACATTGGGTTAATATTAAACCGTCATGATATCTTTTTCCTTAGCTTCAGATAGCTGATCTACCTTTACAATATACGTATCGGTTAGCTTTTGTATTTCAGCTTCCCCTACTTTCATTTCATCTTCTGAAACACCTTCTGTTTTTAATTTCCTTATCTTTTCATTAGCATCTTTACGGATATTGCGAATTGCTATTTTGCCTGCTTCAGCCTCAGCCTTTGCTTTTTTAACTAAATCGCGGCGGCGCTCTTCAGTTAAAGGCGGAACATTAATACGGATAATAATACCATCATTTTGAGGATTAACACCCAGGTTAGCTTCCATAATAGCTTTTTCGATAGCACTCAATAACGATTTTTCCCAGGGCTGAATTACTATGGTGCGGGCATCGGGGGTATTTACACTAGCTACCTGATTCAATGGAGTTGGGCTGCCATAGTAATCTACCATAATATCATCAAGCATAGCAGGACTTGCCTTGCCAGCACGTATTTTAGTTAATTCGTTATCTGCGTGATTAATCGCTTTATCCATTAAAGCCTTTGCATCGCTGATCTGTTTTTTAACGAGTTCGCTCATTATTCTAATTTTTGACAAAAATAGTAAAAAGTATTACTTGCTATCTGCAAATAAAAAAATCTATAAGATTAGCTGCGGAACCTTATCACAGCAAAGGTTTCCCTTATTTTCGTTGTCAGTCAGGAGCTTGTCGAAGACTATGTGTGTGGCCCTACGCACTCATGCTTCCACAAGGATGACACCTAACTTATCTCACCAACGTGCCAATAGGCTCGCCGTTAGCAATTTTCATAAAGTTGCCTTCCTTGTTCATATCAAAAACAATGATGGGTAATTTATTTTCCTGGCAAAGGGTAATAGCGGTCATATCCATTACATTTAATCCTTTGTCATAAACTTCCTGAAAAGAAATTTCATCGTAACGGGTAGCTGTAGGATCCTTTTCCGGATCGGCAGTATAAATACCATCTACCCGGGTACCTTTCAAAACAACATCTGCCTTAATTTCAATAGCCCGCAAGGATGCGGCTGTATCTGTAGTAAAGTATGGATTACCCGTACCTGCGCCAAATATTACTATTTTACCCATTTCTATATGGTGCATAGCTCTGCGCCTAATATAGGGCTCGCATATTTGCTCCATTTTTATAGCGGATTGCAACCTGGTATCTACACCAATACTCTCAAGAGCATTTTGTAGTGCCATGCAATTAATTACAGTGGCAAGCATACCCATATAATCTGCCTGGGCACGTTCCATTCCTGATTTTTCAGCACTTAATCCCCTAAAAATATTCCCTCCCCCTACAACTATGGCTATTTCAATTCCTTTTTCAAAAACACTTTTAATGTCATGTGCATATTGCAATACTTGTTTGTTATCAATACCGTATTGCCTGTCGCCCATAAGCGATTCGCCGCTAAGTTTTAGTAATATTCTTTTGTATTTCATGTAGTTGGGGGTTTACCAAAAATATAGAATTAATAATATTGTTAAATTATATGTTTTATTGTTAAATAACGCCCTTAAAAACAGTACCCTTAACTTCAAAGTCATCATTGAATATAACCATATCTGCGTTATACCCAATTTCAATTTTGCCATGTTTAGTTGCCCCAATTAACTGTGCAGGGTATAACGATGCCATATTTATCGCTTCGGCCAATTCAATACCCACCTGCTTTATACAATTCTCCACAGCTTTTATCATGGTAAGGCATGAGCCTGATAAGGTACCATCAGGCATAGCATACCTGTCGCCTTTAAATTGATGCTGATAAATGCCTTTATCTGTTTCGGTAACGGCATCAGTTATTAAAAAAAGTCTATTTCCCAGTTCGCGTTTAGCCAACCTTACCATAGCAAAATCAACATGTACACCATCAACAACAATACTCGTATAAGGTTTTTCTTCAAATATAGCGGGGATGTATCCCGGATCGCGGTGATGCATCTGGGGCATGGCATTGTATAAATGTGTAACTGCCTGTATAGGTTTATTCAGGAAAGATTTCCCTTCACTATAAGTAGCATTACTATGGCCTGATGATAAAATTATTCCCTGCTGATGCAGATAATTGATTACTTCACTGTCTTGTAATTCAGGAGCAATGGTTATCATCTTAATTACCCCATTAGCTTTTTCAACCCAGCCTTTTACTTCTGCAAGTGTTGCCTTTTTTATGTACTTTTCGGGATGCGCGCCTTTACGTTTAGCATTTAAATATGGCCCCTCCAGATGTAAGCCTAAAAAATTTCCTGTTTTTTGATTCCAATACTGTAAAGCAGCGTCTATCCCCTGCTCAACTATAGCATCGGCATTGGTGGCAATGGCCGCTAAAAAACCCGTGCATCCCTGGCTAAGCAAAGAATGCTCCATTTGCGCTAAAGCATTTACTGATGGGTTACCACCAAAAAAAAGCGGCGAACCGCTACCATAGATCTGTAAATCAATTAAGCCCGGCGAGAGGTATGCACCTTTAAGATCAATACTTTTGGTATTTTCGGGAATTGCAGAGTCTTCCACAATATCAATGATGAGGTCATCGTCAATCAAAACTGCTTTTCCCGCAGTTATCTTTCCGTCAGATATAATTTTAAGATTATGTAATGCTGTTACCATTTTCAAAAAACAAGACAAAAAAAATCCCCGCTTTTCAGCGAGGATAAAATATTTAAGCTCCTAAAGCAACCCGCTTAAAGGCGGTCACCGTTAAACCTTTATCAATTGTGCTTAAAAACTGAGCCACATTTTTTGATGGATCTTTTACAAACTCCTGGTTTAGTAAAGTAGAGTCTTTATAAAATTTATTAAGCTTGCCTGCTGCAATTTTTTCAACCATTTCTTCAGGTTTACCTTCTGCACGTATTTGCTCTTTTGCAATCTCAAGCTCACGCTCAATAACTGTAGCATCAACGCCATCCTTATCAATAGCAACAGGATTCATAGCTGCAATTTGCATAGCTACATCTCTTCCGGCCTCTTCTGCACCGGGGGCATTAGCGCTTAAAGCAACCAATACACCTAAGCGGAAATTACCATGTATATAAGCGATAACTTTTTCGCCATCAACTACTTCATATTTTGATACGCCGATCTTCTCACCAATCTTTCCTGTTTTATCGATAATCGCATCGCCAATTTTAACACGCACGTTTTCAATATCTATTTCAAGCGCATAAAGATCTTCAATGGTAGCAGGTTTACCTTCAACAGCTATATTAGCAATCGCGTTAGCAAAAGCAACAAACTCAGCATTTTTAGCAACAAAATCTGTTTCACAATTTAACTCGATGATAACACCGCGTTTAAAATCTTCAGATGTACGTGCAATTACCACACCTTCGTTTGAATCTCTGTCCTGGCGGCTTGCAGCCACTTTAGCACCCTTTTTTCTTAAAAAATCGATAGCTGCTTCAAAATCCCCGTTAGTTTCGGTTAAAGCTTTTTTGCAATCCATCATACCGGCACCAGTTTGCTGGCGCAGTTTATTTACATCGGATGCAGATATTTGTACTGTAGACATTTCCTTGTAAGTTTAAAATGTTGTAAATGTTATAAAGGTTGTAAGGGTTGTAACTTTTACAACTTCTACAACCTTTATAACTTATAATAATTATTCTTCTGTACTCTCAGCAGATGGTGTTTCGTCATTAACCGCAGCATCAGCTTCAACAGCTACTTTACGATTTCTTTTTCCACCTTCATTTGGAGTTCTGTCAGCAACTTCAGGAGCGTCTGCTTTAGCTTTTGCTTGTGCTGCTTCTTTTTCTGCTTCGTCTTCTTTCTCGCGTTTACGTTCTTCCAAGCCTTCTTCAATAGCTTTGATAATAATACCGGTAATCAATGAAATTGATTTGGTAGCATCGTCATTAGCAGGAATTGGGAAATCGATGTTTGAAGGGTCAGAGTTAGTATCAACCATAGCAAATGTAGGGATGTTTAACTTTAACGCTTCTGAAACCGCGATGTGCTCTTTCTTAACGTCGATCAAAAACAATGCAGCAGGTAAGCGGTTCAGATCAGCTATACCACCTAACAAAGTTTCTAATTTAATACGCTCACGCTGTATCATCAGTCTTTCTTTTTTAGAAAGATTGCTGTAGGTACCGTCTTTAGTCAATTTATCGATGTTTGACATCTTTTTGATTGACTTGCGTACGGTAGCAAAGTTAGTTAACATACCACCTAACCAACGTTCGGTTATGAAAGGCATGTTTACTGATTTTGAATATTCAGCAACGATATCTTTTGCCTGCTTTTTGGTAGCAACAAATAATACCTTACGTCCTGATTTTACAATTTGTTTTATAGCTGCAGCAGCTTCTTCAACCTTAGTTAAGGTTTTATTTAAGTCGATAATATGAATACCGTTGCGCTCCATAAAAATGTACTGAGACATTTTTGGATCCCATTTGCGGGTAAGGTGGCCAAAGTGTACACCTGCATCCAGTAATTCGTCGTATGTTGTTCTTGCCATTTTGTTGTCCTCCTTTGATTAACGTTTACTGAATTGGAATTTCTTACGTGCTTTCTTGCGTCCTGGTTTTTTACGCTCAACCATACGGTCATCACGTGTCATTAAACCTTTAGCGCGCAGTGAAGGCTTCTTATCAGCGTCAAGTTCAACAATAGCTTTTGCGATAGCTAAACGAACGGCTTCTGCCTGTCCTTTTACACCACCACCTGCAACATTAACTTTAACATCAAATAATCCGGTTGAGCCGGAAACCTCAGTTGACTGAGTAACGATGTACTGTAATGGCAATGTTGGGAAGTATTCTTTGTAATCTTTACCGTTTACGATAATTGCACCACTACCTTCACTAAGGTAAATACGTGCTACGGCTGTTTTTCTTCTGCCGGAAGTGTTAGTTGTTGGCATTTCTTTTCTACTTTAAAATTAAAAGTTAAATGGCTGTAGGGTTTTGTGCTGCATGAGGATGCTCGGCACCTGCATAAACATGCAGATTGCCAAATAAGGCGCGGCCCAAACGATTTTTAGGTAACATACCACGCACAGCTTTTTCAATTACGCGTGTTGGATGCTTTGCCATTAACTCCTTAGGAGAAATGAAACGCTGACCACCCGGATAACCGGTGTAAGAAACATATTGCTTTTCGCTGAATTTGTTTCCGGTCAGTTTTACCTTGTCTGCGTTGATAACTATTACATTATCACCACAGTCTACGTTTGGGGTGAAATCAGGCTTGTTTTTTCCACGGATGATCATAGCGATCTTAGTAGACAAGCGCCCCAAAATCTCGCCTTGTGCGTCAACAACAACCCATTGTTTGTTAACGGTTTTTTTGTTGGCTGAGACAGTTTTGTAACTTAACGTATTCACTTGCTTTAAATTAAATTATTAATTGTTTTATTTACCCCGCATTTTCGGGACTGCAAAGATACGGTTATTTGTTTTATTTGCAAG
>JAQBOY010000298.1 GCA_028287805.1 Mucilaginibacter sp. | reverse complement strand
ACCGGAGGCGGTACTGGCCTGATAGGTATCTGGAAGGCTTTTGACGAAATGGAGCAATTAGGGTGGATAGGCAGTAAACGTCCCCGTATGGTTGCGGTTCAATCAGAAAGTTGCAATGGTATTGTTACTGCTTTTCATGCCGGGCAGCAGGTATCTGAATTTGCGGACGGCGGGTTTACTATTGCTAATGGCCTGCGTGTGCCAAAACCTTATGCTGATAAAGTGATACTAAAAGTATTGCGCGAAAGCAATGGTAATGCCATTACTATCAGCGATGAAGAAATGAGCGCCTCTTTAAAAGAAATAGCCCGTAATGAAGGGATGCTTATCGCCCCCGAAGGTGCTTCATTATGGCAGGCTTATAAAAAACTTAGGGCTTCCCAATGGGTAAAACCCGGCGAAAGAGTGTTGCTTATCAATACAGGAAGCGGCTATAAGTATTTGGAGAATATTGTTATATAACATAAACTAACAAGGACACGCTGGGCTTGTCAAAGTATGGCATGGTGCATTATCTGCTATGCTTTGACGGGCTGTCTGTCTCTATAAACACCCCCTGCTATTTTCCGGCTTACAAACTCATCTTATGTTAAACTCCTAACATTGTAATTAGCCGTTATTTTCTTTCTGGTGGTTAATTCATATTACTTGATTTTATATTACCGGATCTATAAAACTACACTAAGAAAAGCAGGTAGATTATTAAATTCATAAAAAAGCCATATCATTTAGTGCCTAAATTATTAATTTGGTAATTTTTTCGTGCTAAAAACATGAAATTTCATTTATATTTTTTCGATCGACTTTTTTTATAAGTGTCTGACGGACAAATAATTAAAAAATAAAAAGGCCATTTTTTTTTAAATTTTTTCTAAATAAATAGGTAATAGGCACTACTCCTTACAACTTTGCCTAAATTGTTTAGGTAAAGCGAAGAACTTAGAGGGAGAATAAGTTTGAGCAATGCCTTAATAATAGCAAAACAGAATAACCAATTATATGATTTTCGGATGCTGAATCATTATTAAATTATTAGTTGCAGTATACCTGTTATTGCACTTAATCAGGGTAACTCCTTCAGCTGTATTTTTTAAAATCAATTAAGGTGAATTTCTAAGTTAATTAAAATCAATCAAGGATTGGCGTAATAATTATATCCAACAATCTATGCAAAAGTTTAACTCCAAAATCACAAATCAAAAACTAGTTTAAATTATTAAAGCCTATTAATTATTGAAGATCGGCTTTAACCACTTCCAAATAAAATTGTATGAGAAAAATTTATTTAAAACAGTATTTGCTTATCTGTACATTTTTAATGTTATCAGGTATATCATTTGCTCAAACCATCAGCATTACGGGTAAAGTTGTTGATGAGACTAAACAGCCACTCCCAGGTGCCGTTGTCACCGTTAAAGGCACGCAAAATAGCGCTCCTGTAGATGTAAATGGAAATTTCAGGTTAACAGGTGTACCTAACGGAACTGTTACCCTGCAGGCTAACTTTTTAGGCTACCAAACCAATGAACAAACTTTAAATGTTACCGGCAATACCATCGTAAATTTTAATATGGTACCTGCTACAAAAAGTTTGAATGAGGTAGTGGTTGTAGGTTATGGTACTGTACAAAAAAAGGATTTGACAGGATCAATTGCGACAGTTACCTCGAAGGATTTTAACCAGGGAAATATTACCACGCCCGAACAATTGATACAGGGCAAGGTTCCTGGTGTTTCCATACTTTCAAACAGTGGTTCCCCGGGTTCAGGAAGCACAATCCGTATTCGTGGCGGAGCATCTATAAATGGAAGTAATGATCCGCTTATTGTAATTGATGGTGTTCCTTTAAGCCCTGACGCGATAGCTGGCGCAGCTAATCCTTTGGAAATGATCAATCCTAATGATATTGAATCATTCAGTGTGTTAAAAGACGCTTCGGCAGCGGCAATTTATGGTAACCGGGCTTCTAATGGGGTAATACTGATCACTACAAAAAAAGGTCAGGCAGGCCGGCCTGTTATCAATTTTAACACCCAGCTTTCCGTGTCAAAACTGCCAAAAGAAGCTCCGGCTCTTACTGCACAGCAATTTCGCGATTATGTAAATACAAATGACACTGCCAAAGCCGGCATATGGAGAAGCCAGTTAGGAACTGCCAATACTGATTGGCAAAAGCAAATTTATCAAACAGCTGTAAGCAATGATAATAATTTAAGCATTTCAGGTAGCGCGGGCAAAGTGCCTTATCGTGTTGCTGTTGGTTATACCGACCAGAATGGAATTTTAAAAACAACTTCGTTAAACAGGTATACTGGTAGTATCAACTTAAGCCCAAGTTTATTTAATGACCATTTAAAAATCAATTTTAGTTTTAAAGGTTCAGAAGCAAAACAAAGATTTGCAAATGAAGGCGGGGTTATAGGAGCTGCAGAAAGTTTTAACCCTACCGTACCGGTTACATCAACCGATCCTTTATATACGGCTTATGGAGGTTACTGGCAGTGGACTGATATTAAAAATACACCAAGCGGCCTTAAAGCGCTTGCGCCGTTAAACCCCGTTGGTTTACTGTATCAGAACGATAACAGGAGTACGGTTTACAGGGCTATTACAAGTTTAGCGTTAGACTATAAAGTTCATTTCTTTCCCGATCTGCATGTTAACGTAAACCTTGCTTATGATGCATCGAAAGGTTCTGGTTATCAAACTATCCCGGCTAACGCGGCTTCTAACATTGATTCTTTCCAGGATCCTGTAACAGGAGCTTTTTACAGCGGCTACAATCATAACTATAACCAAACATTGCAAAACAAGCTTTTTGAAGGGTTTTTAAGTTACAGTAAGGATATAAAAAGTATTAAAAGCCACTTTGACGCCGTAGCAGGTTACTCTATACAGGATTTTGTCAATAACAATTCAAATGGTCTTTACCAGCAAAATGGCCTGTATTATACTTCAACAACCTCTACTGGTATAATAAATACTAACACAACCAATAATTATAACAATTATGAATATTTGATAAATGAATATATATTGACTTCATTTTACGGAAGGTTGAATTATAACTACGATCAGAAGTATTATTTAACAGCATCCATCCGTAATGATAATTCAACAAAGTTTGCCCCCGGTACCCGTACAGGCGTATTCCCTTCAGTTGCCCTGGCATGGAAAATAAGTAATGAAGATTTTCTTAAAAATAACAATACGCTGTCAACCCTTAAATTACGCCTGGAATATGGCGTTACAGGTAACCAGGAAGGCATTGGTGATTATGACTACTTATCGCAGTATAGCTTAAGCAACAGTACTGCAAAATATGCATTTGGCAGTACTTATTATAATTTATATCGCCCCGGGGCATATTATCCCGGCAGAACCTGGGAAACAACAGCGGCAACCAACATCGGTTTAGATTATGGTTTTCTGCATGACCGTATTACCGGTTCAATAGATTATTATTACAATAAAACAAGAAACCTGCTGGTACTTATACAACAACCTGCCGGATCCAACTTCAGCAATCAAATTGTAGGTAACGTTGGTAATATGGAAAATGACGGTTTAGAATTTAATATTACCGGGAATATAATTGATACCAAAACCATAGGCTGGACAGCTAATTTTAATGTTAGTTTTAATCATAATCAAATAACCAATTTAACAGCAATAGCTAATCCTAATTATCCGGGCATTGCCGTAGGAGGCGTTTCGGGCGGTACCGGCAATTATGTACAGATTGACCAGCCAGGCTATGCGCGCAATTCGTTTTATGTATACCAACAGGTATATGGTGCAAATGGAAAACCACTTGATGGTGTTTTTGTTGACAGGAATCATGATGGTATAATAAACAACCAGGACCTGTATCATGACAAAAGCCCTGATCCAAAAGAAGTTTTTGGTTTTAGTTCTGATTTCAGGTATCAAAAATGGAACCTTGGATTTGTTGCGCGTGCCAATTTGGGTAATTACGTTTATAACAACGTAGCTTCCAGCACTGGCATTCAGCGTAATATTCTAAACCCTCTTGGTTATATAAACAATGGCTCAAATGATGTATTAACAAGTGGCCTTACCGGAAATGGCAGTAATGACCTGTTATCCAGTTACTATATACAAAATGCTTCCTTTATAAGAATGGATAACATTCATTTAGGGTACAACTTCGGACAAGTATTTAAAGGAGGGAGTTTGAGACTAAGTGCAAACGTTCAAAATGTATTTATAATTACAGGTTATAAAGGTGTTGACCCCGAAGTGCCGATTGTTAATGTAGCAGGTACAACTACTAGTGTACCTGGTATAGATAATAATTTCTATCCACGGCCCAGAACCTTTGTATTGGGTTTAAATCTGGACTTAAAATAATTCAATTTGACAATTGCATAACGAAATTAACATGAAAAGAAATTCAATCAAAATATTATTAATCACCGGAATATTAGCTGGTGGATTAATGTCATGTCAGAAGAATAAGATTCTTGTACCTAATTACCAGGTTACCGCACAGCAGGTTTATAGTACACCTTTAGGTTATACCCAGTCTATGGCCAAAGTGTATGCAGCTTTTGCGCTTACGGGCAATCAGGGACCTGCCGGAAGCGGTGATGTACAAGGCATAGATGAAGGTACGTCAGATTTTTTACGCTTGTATTGGTGCGCACAGGAATTGCCTACCGATGAGGCAGTAGTTGGCTGGGGCGATCCTGGGTTACCGGATTTACACAATATGAGCTGGTCTTCATCAAACCTTATACTTTTAGGTCTGTATGAACGGTCAATTTACCAAATCACATTGGCAAACCAATTTATTATTAATTCAACAGACGCGGCAATAGCAAGCCATAATATAACCGGAAGTGATGCTACCAACATCCGTTACTACAGGGCTGAAGCGCGCTTTTTAAGAGCCTTTCAATATGCCATATTAATGGATTTATTTGCAAACCCTCCTTTTGTAACCGATGCTACTGTGGTAGGATCTACTATTCCTCCGCAAACTACCCGCGCTGTACTTTTTAGTTATATAGAAAGTGAACTTAAGGCAATTGACCCGTTAATGGTTGCCCCTATGAAAAATCAATATGGCCGTGCAGACCAGGCAGCAGTTTGGGCATTATTAGCACGCATTTATTTAAATGCGCAAGTATATACAGGTACAGCAAGATATACTGATGCTATTACCTATTCACAAAAAGTTATTAACGCCGGTTATTCGTTAATCAGCAATTATGATAACCTGTTTTTGGCAGATAATAATTTAAATACCAGCGAAAATATTTTTTCAATTGAATATGATGGTAATAACACACAAGGCTACGGTGGCACTACCTTTATGACGCATGCACCGGTTGGCGGCTCAATGCCTTCAGCGTTATTTGGCATTTCGGGTGGATGGGGAGGAACCAGAACTACCAGCAACCTGGTTAATCTTTTCCCGGCCAATACCAACACCACTTTTCCTAACAATGGTAACCCAGATAAAAGAGCTGAATTCTGGACACAGGGACAAAGCCTTACTATAAATGATATTACTTCATTTACGGATGGCTATGCAATTACTAAATGGAGAAATGTAACCAGCACAGGTGCAGCCGGATCAAATATTGGTTACTCTGATGTTGATGAACCTTTGTTCCGTTTGCCGGAAATGTACCTGATTTACGCTGAAGCGGTATTACGGGGTGGAAGTGGTGGCGATGCTACTACAGCGCTTGGTTATATCAATAAAATACGTACCCGTGCTTATGGCGGCAGCACAGCAGGCAATATTACCGCTGGGCAACTAACTACCAGCTTTATTTTAGATGAAAGAGCACGTGAATTGTATTGGGAAGGCTTCCGCCGTACTGATTTAATACGTTATGGAGAATTTACTACCAGTACTTACCTATGGCCGTTTAAAGGTGGGGCAAAAGCAGGTACATCTGTACCCGATTTCCGCAACATTTATCCGATACCTGACCAGGACAGAGCAGTTAATCCTAATCTGAAACAAAATCCGGGTTATTAATACGTGTTATTTTTAATTGATATACAATAGAAAGATATTATATGAAAACAGTTTTAACAAAATTCCTGACATTAAGCAGCATAGCGTTGCTCATATTGTCTGGCTGTAAAAAAAACGATGCCCTGGTAACCAGTAATGGGGGAAAAGCAGGAGCGCTTACTTCATCAGCAACAACGCTGGTATTGCAAAAGGCTAATCTTAGCGATACAACAAAAGTGATTAAATTTAGCTTTACTCAAGCCGACTATGGATACAGTGCTGCCATAACCAATACTTTACAAATTGATATGGCTGGTGACAAGTGGGCAAAACCAACATCTGTAACATTAGGCACAAAAGTGCTGTCGCAAGGTTTTTCTACTGCTGATTTTGACGCTTTACTATTAAAACTTGGCTTACCAGGTGGTGTAGCTTCACAAGTTCAGGTACGGATTGCGCATTCAATTTCAAGCAATATTACACCTGTATACTCAAATGTTGTTGCGGTTACAGTTACTCCATTTAATTTAACATCATTT
>JAQBOY010000074.1 GCA_028287805.1 Mucilaginibacter sp. | reverse complement strand
CAAAACACAAAAACAAAAAAGGTAAAATGCTATCATCATAAATGGAATATGGCCTATTAAAGATGAAGGGTACAGTTTTCCAATCACAAATACAACAACACCTACCGCTGAACCTATATAAAGGGTTAACTTTGCTGATTGAGCGGAAGCGCCTCCCCAAAATATACCCAATAAAAACACACAGGTTATGGGTGGAGCTATATGAGCGATGATATCGTTTAGTCCATTAAAAATACTTTCGTAACTGTTCAGTAAGGGCAATAGTAATAATGACAAAATCAGCGATACTCCAGCCGCTACTTTTCCTACTTTTACTAATTGCCTATCATTTGCACTTACCCGATAACGCTTATAAATATCATAACTAACCAGTGTAGAAATAGAGTTAAGTGCACCTGAAATCTGGCTCATCAACCCTGATAAAAGGGCGGCTACCAATATCCCAACTAACCCCTTTGGAATTAGTTGTGTAATCATCAATGTATATATGCCCTTGCTGTTAATCACCTCTTTGCCTCCTGAAAAAGTTTTTAATACAGAAATATCAAGGCGGCCTGTTTGAGCCAGCGTATAAGCAAAAAGGCCCGGCATTACAAAAATGAAAACAGGAAGAATTTTAATGATGCCGCAAAACAAAGGACCTACTCTTGCATGATTTTCGTCCTTTGCACCTAATACCCTTTGCACAATAGTTTGATCTGCACACCAATACCATATACCCAATATTGGATACCCCAAAAATACGGCGTACCATGGCAATCCACTGTTATCGCCCCCCGACCTCAACATTGAAAGTTTATTTAATTCATGGTTTTGCTTTAATACATCTACCATAGGTTGCCAGCCACCCATTTTATGATAGGCTACAACACTCATAATTACAGCACCGGTTAGCAGTACAATTGTTTGTATAGATTCAGTAATCACTACCGCGGTTAATCCTCCAATAATGGTATAAATGGATGTAATAACCGCAATAATGATAACGCTGGTATACATATTAACTCCAAACAAGGTTTGTAAAACAATGCCTCCGGCAAGAAGTGAGAATGCAATATGAATAATAATGGCAGAAACCACGGAAACAATAGCCAGCCAATCCCGGCTTGCCCGGTCATACCGTTTTTCCAAAAAGTCAGGCAGTGTAGTTACGCCTGATTTAATATAAAAAGGGACAAAAAATAAGGCCAGCAAAATGAGCGTAAAGGAGGCCATCCATTCAAAATTTCCATTTAATAAGCCTGTATCAAATCCACTTTGGGCCAGACTAACCAAATGAACACAGGAAATATTAGTAGCAAATAAGGCGAGGCCTATCATTGGCCAGCGTAACGTTTTACCAGCTAAAAAATATTCATTTGCTTCATTCTTCCCTCTATTTTTAGCCTTATGCCTTATACCATACACTAATCCAATTATAAAAATGGCTGCAATGTAAAATATGCTAATGGCTGTATCTAAAGGATGTATCATTTAATCGAATTTTATAATGCTGCCAACTTATCAGCTTTTTACATCAAGTAACTCACAACTGCTTCCCGGCTCCTGAGGAGTTTGATACACTCCATTTACAATTTTAGCAGGATGAACGAATTTATTTTGCAAATGTGGTATATGCTCCAGGAAAAGAGCCTCATGACCCATGGATATATGATTAAACAGGACAAGGTGCTGATGCAACTGCCCCATATCTCCTACGTGCGGAACCACAGGGATACCAAACTTTTTACATAATAAACTTACAGCAATAAATTCGCTTACCCCTCCTACCCTAACTGCATCAACCTGTATAAATGAGGCTGAGCCTGTTTGAAGATAGTTTTTAAATATGACCTTATTGGGCACATGCTCCCCTAATGCAAGCTTAACCGGAGCAATGGCGTCTGCCAGCGTTTTATGGGCAAGTACATCGTCAGGATGAGTGGGCTCTTCAATCCAATACGGATTCATGCTTTTTAACTTTCCACATATAGAAATAGCCTGAGGAAGATTCCATTGCTGATTGGCATCCAACATTACTTTAACTTGCTCCCCTGCAACCTCCCGCACAATATGTGACCTGCGAATATCTCTTTCAGGATCCGCAGAACCTACCTTTAACTTCATTGCAGTAAATCCTGATTCAATTGCCTTTTTACAATTCTCCCTAACTTTCTCGTCAGAGTAATTAAACCATCCTATTGAAGTATCATATCCGGGATAGCCCATATCAATTATTGACATTCTTTCAGGCTTGCTCTGCACTTGTGACTTCAGTAATTCCAATGCCTGTTCCTCAGTCAACTCATCTTCTAAATAGGAAAAATCTACTGTCCTTATCAACTCTTCAGGTGAAAGATCAATTAACAGTTTCCATAAAGGCACCTCTCTTTTCTTTGCCCAAAGATCATAACAAGCATTAGTTACCGAAGCGAGCGCTAAATGTACTACGCCCTTATGCGGCCCAAGCCACCTAAATTGCTGGTCATTGGATAATTTGCGAAACAATGTTCCGAATTGTGCCATTGTCTCTTCAATGTCTTTTCCTATTAACTGTTGTGCATAATATTGGGCTGCTTTACATACCAGATCATTCCCCTCACCCAAGGTAAACGCGAAACCTGTACCGGTAATACCACTATCATCAAATAATTGTGTTACAGCATAAGAGTATATTGGATCGCGGTGTATAGCATCACTTCCTGCACTTCCGTCAAGTTGATAGCGTGAATCAGCTATTTGAATATGTTTAATCATGATAAATCTTTTGTTTGTAGTTAACTGATATCGTTAATAACTTATGACATTCCCTGGCTGAATTGTTTTTCTGTAGCCAAGTTCTGCCCCTCCGCTCACCGGAAGAATACAACCTGTTATAAATCTGGCCATATCAGAAATTAAAAATAAACAAGCATCTGCTATTACATCCCCTTCCGGACAATAGCCTAACGCATGAATTTCATTGAGGTATTTTTCAATAGATACCGCATCGGGTTGCTGTTCACTCCAGGTCTTCAACATAGGTGTCCAAACACCAGCCGGCGCAACAGCATTTACCCTTATTCCAAATGGTGCATAGTCAAGTGCCATCGATTTGGTTAATGCATTAACAGCACCTTTTGTGGCCGTATAAGCAGCATGTATTGGCTGGCCTATTTCTCCTACCAGGCTTCCTGTATTTAAAATAGTACCCTTGCTTTTAATTAGTTCTTTGATCCCAAACTTTGTAGTATAATAAACACCTTTAACATTGATATCAAATAACTGTTCCCACTCTTCTTCTGTAGTTTCATCTAAAGTTTTAGATGGATGAGATATACCTGCGTTATTATGGATAACATCTATTTTTCCAAACTTTTTTATTGTTTCAATAACTACATTCTCTACTTCACTTGCATTTGAAACATCAGCTAAAATAAACAGAATATCAGGATTGGATAAAAGCATACCAGCTCTCTGAAGACTTTCCTCATTATTAGAGATAATACTCATTTTTGCGCCTGCCCGGCCATAAGCCTTAGCACATTCGTAACCAATACCTTCGCTTCCACCCGTTAATAAAACAACTTTATTTTCTAATAAATGCATAAATGTTTCTTATATTTTTTAGTAAAACTCTTCATTAAGCGGTATTAATTCAACTTAAAAAGAGGATAATAGGACCAACCGAGTCTACTTTAACTAAGCTCTACTATTAATTTATCGCAAATATTGTTTATATAGAATAATTGGCTTTCTTACAATTCAAATGTAATCCACTTCTACCAGTGGAATAATAGCGTATCCATTTATTTTAATGGACAATTCCCGCATTTTTTCATTTTCTTTAATTACTAATAAGTGATATAATTTCAGAATAATTATTTTAATATTAACTTGATTGTAATAAAAATTATTTTTATTATAGCCTATATATTTTATTGCTTTTCAGAGCAATGGAATATTCTCTTACCAATTGTAAATTTATGAGTATTCCTTTTAAACGTAAAGACGGCTTTGAAGGTGAAAAACTAATAAGCATTCCTGAAAAAGTATGGAAAGACTATTTAATTAAGTATCCAAACTTATTTCACCTTTATATTACCCATATTGGGTACTTTCCGAAGGCTTCTTATCATTATAGGGAAAGAAGGAAGGGCTGTAATGACAATATCTTAATTTACTGTCTTCAAGGCAAGGGATATTATGTGATTGAACATAAAAAGTTTGAAGTTAAACCAAACCAATTTTTCCTGCTGCCGGCCACAGAAGAATATATCAGGTATTGGGCAGATAAAGATGACCCATGGACAATTTATTGGGTTCATTTTACCGGAAGTGTTATTGAGCAATTTAACACCTCTTTAAACATCAACATTTTTAAAGGCCCGGTAGAAATCGGATTCAATGATAAAGCCCTGGAAGTTTGGAATAATATTTATCAGAGCCTGGAAATGGGTTACAGTATTGAAAATTTATGCAATGCTAATTTTTGCCTTTATCATTTAATTGCAGCTTTTTTATTCCCCGATAAACATATTCAAATTGAAAAAACGGAACAGGAAGACCTGATTAATGGCACAATTATGAATATGAAAGCCAGCTTAGAGAAAAAGCTGACTGTAGAAGATATGGCAAACCGCTACCATTTATCTACTTCACATTTTTCCAGTTTATTCCGCAAGGCTACCGGAATGCCTCCTATTGATTATTTCATTCATTTAAAAATGCAAAGGGCTTGCCAGTTATTATATGCTAATGAATCAAAGATTAAAACTATTGCTATTGAACTTGGGTATGAAGACCCTTATTATTTCTCCAGGCTCTTTAAAAAGTATATGGGTATTTCACCAGAGCAATATAAACTTTCTTCAAATAAAAGGTTAGATAGAGTACATGCTGATTATTAACCCAGAAAGATTAAAGTGCACTTTAGCTTTCTGTTAATTTCTTTTGCTTAGGGCTACGTTAGCGGACTTGTGGATGCTGTGGTAAGCAAGGTCTAAAGGCAGACATAAAACCAGCCTGCAGAAAGAAAAATAGAAGCTGTTAGTTTACTTCAAGATTATACTTTTCTTAATTAACTTTATTAAATTTGTAGCTTCATATAACAAGTATTCTTACTTGTTTATTGTGATAAGGTTTAGGTTGAAAGCCTCCAAACAGCGAGTGTAAGGAGGCTTTTATTGCGTTAAACCCTTATATATACTATATTATGAAAGTGTTATTGTTTCAATAACTACTATTATCACATTGCTATGTTTTGACCAGGACGGGGATCTTCGGGCAATATTTCCATTTCCGGATAATCAATATAATCAGCATACCATTGTATAGCGCCTACCACATCTAAAGCATCTTCTGCCTTAATATCAATAGTTTCAAAAGCATACAGTTTGCGGTTAGCATATCCATACAGCTGAATTTCGTTTTCATTTGGGCTAAACCGTTCATTTTCCAAACAAAAAACCTTAATCTTCAAGCCGGTATCCCTTGAATGAATTACATCTCTGCATGGATTTTTGGGATCGGTTGCTAATAGATATACATTGTAGTCCATGCATCTTTAACAATAATGATGCTTTATGGTTTTTAAGAGTTTATCTATTGTAACATTTAAATTGATTGATCTGTTTTGGCTTTAATACGCTGACTATTCTTATTAAACGCATATTAATACTGCGGGGAAATTTATACCCTGAAAAGGGAATAATCTCTACACTACCATATTTTAATTCTCAAAAAAACTGCTTTTAAATGCACTAAACTAACTGGCATTTATTTTGAGCAAATATTCTATCCTTCTCATAAGGATGTTTTTCATAGGTAGATGAAGGTCGGATAACTGCGAGAGTTGTTCGACCTTTTTTATTAAAGCTATTTTAATTAATGTATTCGCATTTTCTCTACCATGTCGGCTTCTCTTTGAAACTTAAAACGCCTTTTTAAAGCCCAATATTATATAAACTTAAAATAATCCCAGTTGCCCCCTATCATCAATGTCAATATCATCCGGATTTGTGATCTCTAAGTCTATTTTTTTAGCTTTTGATTCCCCTGTTCCGGCTTCTGATTTGTTTGGTGTTGCAGGTTCTTCTATAACCTTGGGGGCAATATCAGTTAACATCTTATCTTCCGGCGTAATAATGATCTCTGTCTCCTTAATTGATTCTGGTTCCGGATCAGGTACATCTTCGGCATCATCATGCTCGGCTATCAGCGTTATGTTTTGTACCACGTGTGCCGACAAGCGGTTACCCATGGCTTTCATTCCTTTAACATCTATCAGGTCGGCCAGGTTAAGCTCAACAGTTTCCGGTGTTTTGGTAGCTCCTTTTAATTGCTCAACTTTTACAATTGGCTGCATAGCACCAGAGATCACCAGCATTTTTGATCCGGTTTCCTCGCTGATAATACTTGTTTGCCTTCCCAAAGCTATATTTTCAAACGTGAACCGCTTTACCATATAGTTTTTAGATTTACCATCGTAATGAACCACCGAATAAACCTTTTCCGGATTATATTTTTCTATCACCATCATTTTATCATCAAAATGATGGTTCAAGTCAAAATTGGTTAGCTCATATATACCATTACTAAAAATGGTTAGTATCCTATCATCGCCGTCAAATTCGCCTAAGTATTTACCGCGGCCATCAGCATTTAACCGTTTTAAAATATCATCATACCATATTTTACGCCCGGCAAGGGTAGATATGCCTTTACTTTTTAATACTATTTTTTTAACCGGGTACTTGGTAACAATATTACCCATGGAGTTTCGACCCTTAATAGCTACTTCGGCAAAATTTTCGTCAAACTGCAATTTCTTTAGTTTGGCATGAGGTTTAAGCTGAATGTTTACCACCTCGGCTTCTCCATTAGGATTAGCGGTAAAATATAATACCCGGGTACCTTTGGTACCTTTGGTAAGGTCATATTCCTTATCGCGGGTTACGCCTACTACCGAGAAGCGTTTAATATAACTAACGCCGCTTTGCCCGTCTTTATATATCATGTTATAAACTGTGCGCTCGTCATTCTTTTTAAATACGGCCACGTGCTCAATATCCTTCCCTACAAATACCTTTTCCTGTACTTTGGTGATGATACAACGACCGTCGGCACGGAAAACGATGATCTCATCAATATCGGAGCAATCGCAAACAAACTCATCCTTCTTTAAGCCGGAACCAATAAAGCCGTCCTCCCGGTTAACATATAATTTAACGTTGGCCAGGGCAACCTGCGTAGCTTCCACTTTATCAAAGGTGCGCAGCTCGGTTTTACGCTCACGCCCTTTTCCGTATTTATCCTTTAATTTTTCAAACCAATCAATTGTATAATCGGTAAGGTGCTTTAAGTGATTTTTTACCTGTTTGATCTCATTTTCCAGGTTTTTGATCTGCTCATCCGTTTTCTTCACATCAAAACGGGTGATGCTGCTCATGGGTTTATCAATGAGCTTTTTATAATCATCAGGTAATATGGTGCGATAAAATTGCGGGAAGAAAGGTTCAAACAAATGGTTCAATACCTCCAATACCATCTCAAAATTGCTGGAGCTTTCATAATCCGGATGTTTATACATCCCTTCCTGGATGAATATTTTAAGCAGCGAACTGAAAAATATTTTCTCCATTAAATCTTTCAGTTTTATTTCCAATTCCTGCTTAAGCAGCTCGCGGGTGTAATGTGTGCTTTCGGTAAGCATATCATTTACACTCATAAAACGCGGCTTATCATTCTGTATCACACAAGTATTTGGCGATATAGAAACTTCGCAATCCGTAAAAGCATACAAGGCATCAATTGTTACATCAGGCGATATACCCGGCGCTAAATGAATAATAACCTCAACGTTTTGGGCGGTATTATCTTCAATTTTTTTGATTTTGATCTTACCCTTATCATTAGCGGTTATTACGCTGTCAATTAAACTGCCGGTAGTGGTTGTAAATGGAATTTCGGTAATAGCTAATGTCTTTTTATCGCGCTCCACAATCTTGGCGCGTACCCGTATCCTGCCGCCACGCTGCCCATCATTATAAGCAGACGCATCAGCCATACCGCCTGTTGGGAAGTCGGGTAATAAATTTGGCGTATCGCCTTTCAATACCGCGATGGAGGCATCCAGTAATTCGATAAAATTATGCGGTAATATTTTAGTAGCCAACCCCACTGCAATACCTTCTGCACCTTGTGCAAGCAACAGCGGAAATTTAACCGGAAGTGTGATAGGTTCTTTATTACGACCGTCATAACTAGCCTGCCATTCCGTTGTATCCGGGTTAAAAACAACCTCAAGCGCGAATTTGGATAGGCGTGCTTCAATATAACGTGGTGCCGCTGCCGAGTCGCCTGTTACCGGATCGCCCCAGTTACCCTGACAATCAATAAGCAGATTTTTTTGTCCTATCTGTACCATAGCATCACCAATGGAAGCATCGCCATGCGGATGATACTTCATGGTGTTACCTATAACGTTGGCCGCTTTATTAAAGCGCCCGTCGTCCATCTCTTTGAGCGAGTGCAGTATGCGCCGCTGTACGGGTTTTAAACCGTCATTAATATGCGGAACTGCACGATCCAAAATAACATAAGAAGCATAATCCAGGAACCAATTTTCATATAGTCCGTCGAGTGAGGTTATGTTGTGTATTTTTTCTTCGTTATTCGCAGGTGTATCGTTTGGATTCAGATCTTCACTCATTAGTAGCTAAAAAATTATGGATGGGTAAAGATAATTATAGTTAAATAATTTAG
>JAQBOY010000056.1 GCA_028287805.1 Mucilaginibacter sp. | reverse complement strand
CCGGTGATGTTCGCCGAAAGCAAATACATCCAAACCAACTTCGTCCGCCAGTTTTACCTCTTCCAACAATTCCTGAACCCTCCTGTGGGCATTAACAGCCTTTCCTGCTACATAATCGGGGTGTAATTCTCCAAAAGTACTTATACCTAATTCCATTTTATTATCAAATGTTGTAAAGCAATCCAGAATAGTCAACTTAATTACGAAGTTAACTGTCAATTTATTTAAAACAGTGCAAATAGGATATTAAAAACTTATTTTTCTCATCAAATTTTGACTTTTTTTAATAATTGTAGTAATATTTAATATATTTATAGAACAAAATCTTATTGCATTGAAAAGAAAAGACTTCCTTTATTTATCCGGTATGGGTTTTGGAGCTGCAATGCTTAGCCATATACCAGTTATTGGCTCCCCAATACCACATGATGTAATTTTACCCGGCCTGGATGTTGCGGTAAAAAAACAAATGGCTGATGTGGCTTTAAATACTGCCCGTTCAAAAGGTGCCACCTACGCTGATGTACGCATTGCACGGTACCTTAATCAGAATGTAGCTACCCGCGAGGATAAGGTACAAAATGTTTCCAATACAGAATCATTTGGAGTAGGCATACGGGTAATTGCCAATGGCAGCTGGGGTTTTGCGGCTACGGATGTGCTTACAGCAGATGGTATTGCAGCGGCTACCAGCCTGGCTGTTTCCATTGCTAAAGGCAATGCTAAAATATTAAAAAAACCGATTGAGCTTGCTCCGCAAAAAGGGTATGGCGAAATAAGCTGGAAAACACCAATTGAGGTAAATGCTTTTGATGTACCTATAAAAGATAAAATTGATCTTCTGCTTGCTGTTAATAATGCGGCTATGAAAAATGGTGCCAGTTTTGTTAATTCGGCCGTTTTTACCATTAATGAGCAGAAGTATTTTGCTTCAACCGATGGTTCTTATATTGATCAGGACCTTCATCGTTTATGGCCGGTTTTTAATGTGACCAAAATTGACCAGAAAAGCGGAACTTTTCAAACCCGTAATTCATTAGGGTCGCCGGTTGGTATGGGTTATGAATACCTGACACCTAAAGAATCAGAAAAAATACATAGCCAAACCACCTTATACCGTAACAGGTATGATATGATAGAGGATGCTAAACTGGCGGCTATACAGGCAAATGAAAAGCATACGGCTAAATCTGTCGACCCCGGTAAATACGACCTTGTACTTGATCCTACCAATTTATATTTAACCATACATGAATCGGCCGGGCACCCGTCTGAGCTTGACCGTGTATTGGGTTATGAGGCCAATTTTGCAGGAACCAGTTTTTTAACGCTTGATAAGTGGAAGTCGGGTAAATTTAATTATGGCAGCAACCTGGTTAATATTACTGCCGATAAAACCCAGCCCGGCTCATTAGGCGCAGTTGGGTATGACGACGAAGGTGTTAAATGCGGTAAATGGGATATTATTAAAGACGGCGTTTTGGTGAACTACCAGGCGATACGCGACCAGGCACATATTATAGGCCTGAAAGAATCGCAGGGATGCTGCTATGCGGATAGCTGGAACAATGTACAGTTTCAAAGGATGGCGAATATTTCATTACAACCGGGCAAAGTACCAATGGCTCCTGCCGATATGATAAAAAATGTAGAAAAAGGCATTTATATTGTTGGCGACGGGTCTTATTCTATAGATCAGCAGCGTTATAACTTCCAGTTTAGCGGGCAGCTATTCTATGAGATCAGGAACGGGAAAATTACCGGAATGATAAAAGATATGGCTTATCAATCAAACACACAGGAGTTTTGGAACTCATGCGTAGCTATATGCGATGAAAAAGACTACCGTATGGGCGGAACGTTTTTCGACGGAAAGGGTCAGCCTACGCAAATCAACTCCGTATCACATGGCTCCTCTACTTCCCGCTTTAACGGGGTAAATGTAATTAACACTTCAAGAAAAATCTGATATGCCCTTATTAACTAAAGATGAAGCCCAGGCTTTATTAAAAAAAGTACTCGCTTTTTCAAAAGCAGATGAATGTGAGGTAAATTTAAACGGTTCCGATGGCGGCAATATACGTTACGCGCTTAGTTCGGTTTCAACCAGTGGCGGCATTAGCCAAAAATCATTGGTGATAACTTCAGCATTTGGCAAAAAGGCAGGTACAGCTATTATCAATGAGTTTGATGATGTATCCTTAGAAAAAGCCGTGCGCCGGTCGGAAGAGTTGGCGCAGCTTGCACCTGTGAACCCTGAATATATGCCAATTTTAGGTCCGCAGGAATATGCAGAATCAAAGACTTATGTAGATGCTACTGCAGCCATCACTCCCGAGCAAAGGGCAGATGCTGTGGGCCAAAGCCTAAAAATTGCGGAAGACGGTAAATTAAATGCCGCTGGCTTTTATAACAACAGCACGGGGTTTTCTGCTATGATGAACTCAAAAGGGTTGTTTGCTTATAACAGGGCTACCAATGTAAGCTTTAATGTTACCATGAGGACGCTTGATAGCCAGGGATCTGGCTATGCATCACGGGGATATAACGACGTAAGCAAACTTGATGTTGCCGCTGCTACACGTATTGCCGCTCAAAAGGCTAAAAACTCTGTAGCTGCTAAAGCTATTGAACCTGGTAAGTATACGGTTATACTGGAACCTGCTGCCGGTATTGTTTTATTAGAAAACATGATGCGTGCATTAGATGCCCGTACGGCTGATGAGGGCCGCAGCTTTTTAAGTAAACCAGGCGGCTCAACCCGGTTTGGTGATAAGATAGTTGATGAAAGCGTTACTATTTATTCAGATCCGTTTAATGCTGATTTACCCACCAGCACCTGGTCACCGGATGGACGTCCACAGGAAAAAACTACATGGATAGAAAAAGGCGTTGTAAAAAACCTGTTTTATTCACGCTATTGGGCGCAAAAGAAGGGTGTTAAAGCTATACCTCAACCTAATGGTATAATAATGGAGGGTGGTACCGCATCCCTGGAAGATTTGATAAAAAGTACAGACAGAGGTATATTAGTTACCCGTTTATGGTATATCCGTGCGGTTGACCCACAAACATTGCTATTTACCGGTTTAACCCGCGATGGTACTTTTTATATTGAAAATGGCCAAATCAAATTCCCGGTGAAGAACTTTAGATTTAATGAAAGTCCGGTAATTATGCTGAATAATCTGGAGGCTTTAGGGCGGCCTGAACGTACGGTTAGCGGAGAATCATCACAAAGTGCTATGATACCGCCTATGAAGATACGTGACTTTACGTTTAGTTCGTTGTCTGACGCGATTTAATCGTAGTCTATTCAACTCATTCGGTTATAAATATACTCATATACCCTCTCTTCGTCTTTGGCAAAAAAAGGGTATTGAGATATGCTAACTGTAAAGATTATATTCCAAAAACTCATTGCTGAATTTTCCCTGCGGATCATATTCAGCAATGAGTTTTTTAAAATCAGGCAGTTTTTCATACCCCGCTTGTAGTACCTGCGGCGACATAGTAAATAGTTTGCCCCAATGCGGCTTTGCCTGAAAGGGCGCTAATGCCTGCTCGATAACGGGCAGTATTTTTTGCACTTCGGGCCAGTTTTGTTTCCATGTAAAATGAATACCAACCGAATCCTGGTTGTAGCATGGGCTCATCCATAAATTATCGGCAGCAATAGTGCGTATTTCAGAAATTAAAAGATAGGGGCTCACCAGCTTATTCAGTTTTGAAATAGCCGTAATAGCCTCCACTGCGTGGTGCTTAGGCACAAAATATTCCGATTGCAGTTCTTCGCCGCTGCTGGGTGTAAAACCCATTTTAAAATGCGGCAGCCGATCAAACCAGGGGCCAACCACGCACATTTGTGCTGTGCAATGTTCAGCGGAAATACCGGGTATGGGGTGAAGATCCTGGGTTGCTGCTTTTGCACCATAAAAGGTTGTATTGTTACTGTTCTCGCCCCTGCTTTTTATCCAAACCGTATCTATATCATCACTCTGCCAGGTAGTAAACAGGCTAACACTATAACCAGCAGACATAATGGCCTCAAAGTTTTGTTCCAACTCCTGTATAGGCAAATCTGTAAAAACGCTTTGATGGAGGCTGTAAGCCGGTTCAATTTGCAGGGTAAGTTTAGTAACAATGCCTAATGCACCTAAACCCACCACTACAGCATTCAGTTTTTCTGCATCTGTGTT
>JAQBOY010000053.1 GCA_028287805.1 Mucilaginibacter sp. | reverse complement strand
GAACTGACCATGCCAGCATTGCCACAGAAGCTAAGGTAGTGGCTATGCTGAAGGAGCGCGGTATCAGCAAAAAAGATTTATCCAGAAAGGAATTTTTGGATTATGCCTGGGAGTGGAAAGAGAAATACGGTGGCATCATACTGGAGCAATTAAAAAAATTAGGCGCATCATGCGATTGGGACCGTACCCGTTTTACTATGGATGAAGAATTATCTGAAGCGGTAATTGATACCTTTATTCATTTATATAAAAAGGGCTGGATATATCGCGGCGTACGTATGGTAAACTGGGACCCTCAGGGGAAAACTGCCGTATCAGACGAGGAGGTTATCAGGAAAGAAGTTAATCAAAAGCTTTATTATATCCGCTATGCGGTAGTGAATAGTGAATTAGTTAAAACTAAGGAAATCACTCCCCATTCACTACTCACCACTAACTACTTAACCATAGCCACTACACGCCCCGAAACCATTATGGCTGATGCTGCGATATGTATCAATCCTAATGATGAAAGATATTTCCACCTGCATGGTAAAAAAGCGCTGATACCATTAATAAACCGCGAAATACCAATTATTTTAGATGAGTATGTAACCATGGATTTTGGCACGGGTTGTTTAAAAGTTACACCGGCTCATGACCTTAACGATTATGAATTAGGCCAAAAACACCTCTTACCGGTTATTGATATTTTAAATGATGATGGCACTTTAAATGAAAACGCACAAATTTTAGTGGGTGAAGACAGGTTTGCCGCCCGTAAAAAAATAGCGGTATTGTTAGAAGAGGCCGGGGCTTTAGCTAAAGTAGAAGAATATAAATCGCAGGTTGGTTTTTCAGAACGAACCAACGCGGTTATTGAACCTAAGCTATCCATGCAATGGTTTTGCAAAATGGATGAAATGGCAAAACCGGCTCTTGACTATGTTTTAAATGGTGAAATAAAACTGATACCTGAAAAGTTCATTAATACCTACCGCTACTGGATGGAAAATGTAAAGGATTGGTGCATAAGCCGTCAACTTTGGTGGGGACAGCAAATACCTGCTTATTATTTACCAAACGGAGCATACGTAATAGCCAAAACAAAAGAAGAAGCATTAGAACAGGCCAACAAACTCATTACTACAACATCACCTTTTACAATTGATGATCTTAAACAAGAGGAAGATGTAGTTGATACCTGGTTTTCCTCATGGTTATGGCCCATATCTGTATTTGATGGTTTTAAGGATCCTGATAATGCGGATATCAATTATTATTACCCGACCAATGACTTGGTAACCGCCCCCGAAATACTATTTTTCTGGGTAGCAAGGATGATTATGGCCGGGCATGAGTTTAGGGGCCAAGCGCCATTTAAAAATGTATACCTTACCGGTATAGTGCGGGATAAGCTTGGCCGTAAAATGTCAAAATCATTAGGCAATTCGCCTGATCCTTTGGAACTGATTGAAAAATACGGAGCCGATGGGGTTAGGGTAGGCATGCTGCTATGTTCACCCGCAGGTAATGACCTGATGTTTGATGAAAGCTATTGTGAGCAGGGACGTAATTTTGCTAATAAAGTATGGAACGCTTTCCGGTTGGTTAAAGGATGGGAAGTTGATACCAATCTGCCAAACAATAATCAAATAGCTATTGAATGGTTTGATAGCCGCTTTAACCAGGCGTTAACCGAGATTGAAGATAATTTTACTCAATACAGGTTATCAGAAGCATTAATGGCTACCTATAAACTGGTATGGGATGATTTCTGCGCATGGTACCTGGAAATGATAAAACCGGCCTATCAGCAGCCAATTGATCAGGAAACCTATGCTCGTACGATTAGCTTTTTTGAAAATATTTTAAAAGTGCTGCACCCCTTTATGCCTTTTATTACAGAGGAACTATGGCATGATGATGAGTTATTTGGCGCACGTGCAGATAAAGATTGCTGCATTGTTGCCCGCTTGCCATATAATGGTGAAGTAAATACACAACTTTTGCTGGATGTTGAAATTATTAAACAGGTAGTAACTCAAATACGAAATATTCGTAATACAAAGCAAATATCTCCTAAAGAGGCTTTGCAGCTTTCTGTAAAACCTAACTCCTCAATTAATTATAGTCAGCATCAATTAATTATTACCAAGCTGGCTAATATTAGTGAGTTAAACTTAGTTAATGATAAAGTAAACGGCGCTATGAGCTTTTTAGTAGCTACAGACGAGTTTTTTATCCCTTTAAATGAAAGTTTAGACCCATTGGCCGAAGCAGAACGCCTGAAAAAAGAAAAGGAATATTTAAACGGATTTTTAAAATCAGTTAATGCAAAACTTTCTAATGAACGGTTTATGAGTAATGCCAAGCCTGAAATAATTGAAATAGAATTAAAGAAAAAAACTGATGCGGAAGCCAAACTAAGAATACTTGATGACGGCTTGGCGGCTTTGGAGAATTAATTGCATATTAAAGAACAAGTATATGAGCCGGGTATGAATGATTATATTGAAAGTCATTTAGACCCGGCAAACTGTTAGAAAAGATTCAAAACCATGTTGCTGCGGCCTGGTAAGTTTATCTTTCCAGATAATCAGGTAAAGCCTCAATAAATTTATACTGCTGTTTATCAAAATCAATATGGCAGTAGTAATGTTGTAAGCCATTAGTTACGGCTAACAAGGATATTTTGTGTACAATATTATAGCGTGCTATCTGATCAAAAACCTTTT
>JAQBOY010000020.1 GCA_028287805.1 Mucilaginibacter sp. | reverse complement strand
CAACTGATACGTTAATTACCGTAAATGAATTAAAAAAAATGCTGAACGGACAAACTAAAACAGGTACAAATATCGTTTTTGATAATCCGAACTCTAGTTTGGTAAGATATTTGAAAAGTTTTTCTGGTACTCAGAATTTTAAACAAACAAACATTTACTCACTTAAAAACAATAAGGAGGTAATCAGATACGTTAGTGAAAACAAGAATGCGATAGGCATAATAGGTTTTAGCTGGTTAAATGACCCTGATAAAGATTATGAGGATGAGGTGAAGAAAGTAAAGGTTGTAGCTATTAAAGATGAAAATAGTAAAACGGCTCCAAATGAGTATTTTACACCTTCGCAAAATACGCTTGCTTTAAAGCAGTACCCTTTAATAAGAGGGTTATATGTTATAAATTGTACCGGTAAGCGAGGTTTAGGCACGGGCTTTGCGCACTTCATGGTAAGTGAACAAGGCCAGCGGATTATTTTAAGATCAGGCTTATTGCCAGATTCTATACCCCAAAGAGAGATCAGGATTAAACATACATACTAAATTATTAATAAATTATATCAACGAGATGAAAATGATAAGTAAAATAGCTAAGGTAGCATTAGGCCTGGTATTTATAGGTTCATCGGTTTTTGCGCAAAGCCTTGACGATGCTAAAAAAGCTATTGATGCCGAACAATATCAAAAAGCTAAATCAATGCTTACCAACCTGACGGTTACACAACCGACAAAGGACGAGAATTTTTTTTACCTGGGATGGGTACACCTTTTGCAGGATTATCCAGATTCTGCTAAAGCAGCATTCACTAAGGGGATTGCAGCAAATCCTAAATCAGCGTTAAATTATGTTGGTTTAGGTGCAGTAGCACATGTAAATAAAGATGCTGCTGGTACTACCTCAAACTTCAATCAGGCTACCACCTTTGTTTCAAAAAAGGATTCCAAGCCATATGTTTACATCGGTGCGGCCTATTTGTTATTGCCTTCGGGTGTTAAAACGGTCGATCCGGCTGATGCCAATGCTGCAATTGCAGTATTAAATAAAGGTAAGTTAGCTAATCCTAAAGATGCAGAGGTGTTGGTTCAATTAGGTAATGCTGCCCGTGCACTAAAAAATGCCTCTGATGCTTATGCAAATTATGCTGCGGCGCTGGCGCTTGATCCTAAAAACCCAAGTGCACACGTTGCGCAGGGTTTGTTAATATCAAACGCTCAAAATTTTGAGGATGCTGAAAAAGAGTACCAGGCGGCTATCGCTATAGATCCTAATTTTGGTCCGGCATACAGAGAATGGGCTGAAACAGATCTGTACTGGGCGCAAACTACACGTAGCGTAGCAGCAGCTAAAGTGAAGGAAGCCGTTGATCATTATAAAAAGTTTTTAAGCTTAACAGATAATTCTACTGAATCTTTATTACGTTATGCCGACTTTTTATATAATGCCGGTGATTTTAAAACTTTGCAGGACGTAGCTGCTCAGTTGGCTAAATCAGCTAATTCAAACGCCAGGGTTTATCGTTATATCGGATATGCGGCTTATGAAAACAAAGATTATCAGGCTGGATTAACCGCTATAAATAATTGGTTTTCAAAAGCTGAGCCTAAACGTATTATAGCACCTGATTATTTATATATGGGTCGTTTACAAATAGCCAGTGGTAAAGATACTACAGGCGGTATAAATAATTTGAAAAAAGCCTCAGATTTAGATAGTAATTTAACAGAGAATGTTTATACAGATATTGAAACTCTTTATAAATCTAAAAAAGACTATGCAAACGCTGCTAAGGCTTATGAAGAATCAATTAACAAACAACATGGAAAAGCGTTGCTTGCTGATTATTTTTATGAAGGTTTTTACTATTATTATGCCTTTGATCCCAAAAATCCTGACTCAACCTATTTAACCAAAGCTGATACTGCTTTAGGATATTTTCAGGTAAAAGCTGTAAAACCACTTCCTGACGAATATTTAACCCGGGCAAGAATAGTCGATTACAGAGACAGGGATATGACCAAATTTAAGGGTTTAGCTAAACCATATTATGATAAATACATTGAGTTAGTTAGTGCTACAAATCCAACTGATGCCCGATTAAAAAGAGCTTTAGCTGAAGCTTATGCTTATCAGGGTAATTATTATGTATACCATGATAAGGATGATGCAAAGGCGATGGAGGCCTTTAACAAGGCGAAGGATCTTGATCCGACGAATAAACAGGTGGTATTCTACTTTTCTCAGAAAACAGCAGCCCCTCAGAAAACTGCTCCTCCCAAAAAGTAATCCATATTAAAAAATAATTTGAAAAGCCTCAGTTAACTGAGGCTTTTTTTTATACATAGCATTTGTATATTTGCACCCATGGAAGTACAAAGTTTACCGGTAAATTATTTACCCATTATATTTCAAATGCTGGTGGCTATAGGTTTTGTGGTTACCACCATGTTTGTAACACATAAAATTGGCCCTAAGCGTGTAACTAAAGATAAACTGACGCCATTTGAATCGGGTATTGAAGTGATAGGTAACGCTCGTACACCTATATCCATCAAATATTTCCTGGTGGCTATCCTGTTCGTATTATTTGATGTGGAGGTAATATTTATGTACCCATGGGCAGTAAATTTTAAAGAACTGGGCAAGAATGGTATGCTGGAGATGTTTATTTTTATGGGCACACTGCTATTGGGCTTTATTTACATCATTAAAAAACGTGCCCTGGACTGGGATTAACATTTCAAGGTTCAATTTGATTTGGCGGCATTATATTTAGAATTAACCCTATTGTTTAGACTAATTCTAAATATATTTCCTTACTAATAGCGTATTAAATACAACGTAATTTATCGTAAATTTGCTTGTTCTATCCTTTGGATAGTTTTGTATTATAGATCATGAGTGATATACAAATAGTAGGCGCCCCCGCGGGTGTGGAGGGTGCGGGATTTTTTGCCACTTCGCTTGATAAGGCGGTAGGGTTGGCACGCGCGAATTCATTATGGCCATTGCCTTTTGCAACCTCATGCTGTGGAATAGAATTTATGGCTACCATGGCTTCACATTATGATCTGTCGAGATTTGGTGCCGAGCGGTTGAGCTTTTCACCTCGTCAGGCCGATCTTTTAATGGTTATGGGTACTATTGCTAAAAAGATGGGGCCTGTGCTTCGCCAGGTTTACCTGCAAATGGCCGAGCCCCGCTGGGTAATGGCGGTTGGTGCATGTGCGTCAAGCGGTGGTATATTTGATACCTATTCTGTTTTGCAGGGTATAGATGAAATTATACCTGTGGATGTATATGTTCCCGGATGTCCCCCTCGTCCTGAAGCTATTATTGATGGCTTTATTAACATTCAGAAACTGGTAAAAACAGAATCATTACGCAGGAGAAATGAACCTGAGTATCAAAAATTATTAGCTTCATACGGAATTCAATAAATGGGTAAGATAACAAACGAAGAGCTTTTAAAAAATATCAATACTAAATTTGAAGGACAGTTAACTTTGGTTGGCGAGCCTTTTGGCTTATTAACACTGGAAACCGGCAGGGAACAAATAATTGATATTTTAACGTATCTTAAAACTGATCTTTCGCTGCAGTTTATTTATTTAACAGATATTACTGCTATTCATTACCCTGAACAGGAGAAGCCAATCGGTGTTATTTATCATTTGCATAGTCTGATAAATAACGTACGTATCCGGATAAAGGTTTTTCTTCCCGATGGCGATTTTCATATCCCTACAGCTACTACTGTATGGGATGGCGCTAACTGGATGGAAAGAGAAACGTATGACTATTTTGGGGTTATATTTGACGGTCACCCTGATTTGCGCAGAATATTAAATGTTGATGACATGACGGCCTTCCCGATGCGAAAAGAATTTCCGCTCGAAGATCCGAACCGTGTAGATAAAAAAGATTATTTTTTCGGAAGATAAGATGCAAAATCATCCTGTATATTCAGATAACGATCCGCAGAACGAGCTTTCAACCCTTAACTTAGGGCCAACGCATCCCGCTACGCATGGTGTGTTTCAAAACGTACTGCAACTGGATGGTGAAAGAATTGTAAGTGGTGTATCCACCATTGGCTACATTCATCGTGCTTTTGAGAAAATTGCCGAGCACCGGCCATTTTACCAGATCACGCCATTAACCGACCGGCTAAACTATTGCTCATCGCCCATCAACAATATGGGCTGGCACATGACGGTTGAAAAATTACTGGGTATTGAAACGCCTAAACGTGTAGATTACCTGCGCATTATTGTGATGGAACTGGCGCGTATATCTGACCATATTATATGTAATGGTGTGTTAGGTGTAGATACCGGCGCCTTCACCGGTTTCCTGTATATGATGGAATACCGCGAAGCTATTTATGAGATATACGAGGAAGTTTGCGGGTCGCGTTTAACAACAAATATAGGCCGGATAGGCGGTTTTGAGCGTAACTTTAACGCCATTGCATTTAGCAAGCTGCGTAAGTTTTTAAAGGAATTTCCACCTGTATTAAAGGAGTTTGAATCTTTATTTAATCGTAACCGCATATTTGTTGACCGTACTAAAGGTGTAGCAGAAGTTACTGCCGAAGCAGCTTTAAGCTATAGCTGGAGCGGGCCTTTATTGCGTGCAGCAGGTGTAGATTATGATGTGCGGGCAATGAATCCTTACTCATCCTATGAGGACTTTGATTTTGAAGTACCGGTAGGTGAGAATGGTGATGTATATAGCCGCTTTTTGGTACGTAATGAAGAAATGAAACAGAGTCTTCGTCTGATTGAGCAGGCATTGGTAAAATTAGAAAAGGAACCAACTGATATTTTCCATGCGGATGTTCCGGAGTTTTATTTGCCGCCAAAAGAAGAAGTATATAACAATATGGAAGCGTTGATCTATCACTTTAAAATAGTGATGGGCGAAGTGCCGACCCCGGCAACCGAAGTATATCATTCGGTTGAGGGTGCTAATGGTGAGCTGGGTTTTTACCTGGTGAACGATGGCGGACGCGCACCATACCGGTTGCATTTCCGCAGGCCAAGTTTTATAAATTACCAGATGTATGCCCCAATGAGCAGGGGGATGTTACTGTCTGACGCAATAATTAACATGAGTAGTTTAAACGTTATAGCGGGAGAGTTAGATGCTTAGAGTTGAAGATGTTGTACAAACCCCGGTTGAATTTTCACCAGGTTTGTTAAACCAGTTTGCTGATGTGGTTAGCCGTTATCCCAAAGACAAGCAAAAATCGGCCTTATTGCCTATACTGCATTTAGTGCAGGCCGAATTGGGATGGTTAAGCGCACCTGCAATGGATAAAGTTGCCGAATACCTGAAATTACAGCCTATTGAGGTTTATGAAGTGGCTTCATTTTACAGCATGTATTTTTTACGCCCACAGGGCAAATATATGCTGGAGGTTTGCCGTACCGGGCCATGCTGCCTGGTAGGTGCCGAAAAAATAATGGACCATATATCAGAAAAATTAGGCGTTGAGGAAGGCGAAGTTACTGCCGATGGAATGTTTAGCTGGCGGGGAGTAGAGTGTTTGGCGGCATGCGGTTTTGGGCCGGTATTACAAATAGGCCCTGAATATACTTTTTACGAGAAATTAACCAATGAATCGGTTGATCAACTGATTGATGATTTAAAAGCTAAGGCGAATAACTAATGGGACGCAAATTACTTTTAGAACATATAAATGTACCCGGCATCAATACGTTTGATGTGTATAGGTCAAAAGGCGGTTATGCGGCTGTTGAAAAAGCTTTGAAAGCACTTACACCCGAGGAAGTGGTGGAAGAGGTTAAAAAGTCGGGGCTGCGAGGCCGTGGTGGCGCTGGTTTTCCTACCGGGATGAAATGGAGCTTTTTGGCTAAGCCGGAAGGTGTTGCCCGTTACCTGGTTTGTAATGCCGACGAATCTGAGCCCGGTACTTTTAAAGACCGCTACCTGATGACTTATATTCCTCATTTATTAATTGAGGGAATGATTGTTGCCAGCTATGCTTTAGGCGCAAAAACGTCATATATCTATGTGCGTGGCGAAATGATGCCGCAAATCCGTATACTGGAAAGAGCAATCGCGGAAGCTAAAAACGCCGGTTTTTTAGGAAAAAATATATTAGGCACCGGTTACGAGCTTGAGTTATATGTACAGCCGGGTGGCGGCGCATATATCTGCGGTGAAGAAACTGCCTTGTTAGAATCATTAGAGGGTAAACGTGGTAATCCGCGTATTAAACCACCATTCCCGGCAATTGCAGGTTTATATGGCTGTCCAACTGTAGTAAACAACGTAGAATCAATAGCAGCGGTTGTTCCGATTATTAATGAAGGTGGTGAAGAATATGCCAAAGTTGGTATAGGGCGCAGTACCGGAACAAAGCTGATTTCTGCAGGAGGAAATGTTAAAAACCCGGGCGTATATGAAATTGATTTGGGTTTACCGGTGGAGGAGTTTTTATACTCAGATGAATATTGTGGTGGCATAGCTAATGGTAAACGCTTAAAGGCGGTGGTAGCAGGTGGTTCATCAGTGCCAATTTTGCCGGCTAACCTGTTTCTGAAAACCATTAATAACGAACCGCGCCTGATGAGCTATGAATCATTGGCCGAAGGCGGTTTTGTTAGCGGTACTATGATGGGATCTGGCGGTTTTATTGCATTTGATGAAGATCAGTGTATTGTACGTAATACCTGGAATTTTGCCCGTTTTTATCATCACGAAAGCTGCGGACAATGTTCGCCATGCCGTGAAGGTACCGGATGGATGGAGAAAGTATTACATCGTTTAGAAAACGGCCACGGTAAAGCAAGCGACATGGATCTGCTGGTTGATGTATCTAAAAAAATTGAAGGTAATACCATTTGCCCGTTAGGCGATGCGGCAGCATGGCCGGTAGCCAGCGCTATCCGTCATTTCAGGGATGAGTTTGAATGGCATGTAACTAATGCGGCTGAAGCGGTAACCAGAAATTACGGAATAGCGCATTATGCTGATCCGCTGCCGAAGAAGGAAGAGGTTACAACATAAACATAATAACCGCGCGTTATAGCGGGGAACGAAGCAATCCTCGACAGACATGTCGGAATTGCATATGCAGAGATTGCTTCGTTCGTCGGAATGACGACAGAGAAATAAAAAAATTGTCATTGCGAGGAGGAACGACGAAGCAATCTCGTCGCCGTTCGTGCGAAGAGATTGCCACGCTATCGCTCGCAATGACAAAAAATAAAGATAAAAAATTTGGCTAATATAAAATGTCAATGAAAGTAACAATAGACGGAATTCCTGTAGAAGTGCCTGATGGAACAAGCATCCTGAATGCCGCAAGGATGATAGGTGGTGATATTGTTCCGCCTGCTATGTGCTATTATTCAAAACTGGCTGGTAGTGGCGGTAAATGCCGTACCTGTTTGGTAAAGGTAAGCAAGGGATCTGAAAAGGACCCGCGCCCAATGCCAAAGCTGG
>JAQBOY010000017.1 GCA_028287805.1 Mucilaginibacter sp. | reverse complement strand
TACCGGCAGTAATAATAGATGCATATAAATTATCTACTATGTCTGCAATTTGCAATGTTGAGCCAGAAGTTACTTTTTTAATGGTAGTTAATGTATTTACCTTATCACCGGGATTGATCCTTTCGGGCGAATAACCAACAAAAAAATCCTTGTTAAATTTTAAACCCGACGCTTGTTCTAATACAGGTACGCAATCTTCTTCGGTACACCCAGGGTATACTGTTGACTCATATATAACAATATCATTTTTCTTTAATACAGCTCCTATCATCCGGGAGGCTTGCAATAAATGAAAAAGATCAGGAGATTTAAATTGATTAACCGGGGTTGGTACAGTTACAATAAACACAT
This sequence comes from Mucilaginibacter sp., assembly GCA_028287805.1. GTDB lineage: Bacteria > Bacteroidota > Bacteroidia > Sphingobacteriales > Sphingobacteriaceae > Mucilaginibacter. Next base: position 13,149 of record JAQBOY010000017.1, on the reverse strand, counting down.
TACAATCTTGCAGATCATTTTGATCTGATGAAAATTGCAACCCGATCCCTTTAGAATTATCTGACCTGGCTACACTATGCAGTTGAGCCTGGTGCACTTCATTGGTATTATCGTTCCCCTTTTTCAGTTCATCAATCCTTCTCTTATTAATATCAAATCCCACAACGTTATATTGCTTTGCAAATTCCACAGCCAGGGGTAAACCTACATACCCCAAACCAATAATAGCAATTGTAAAGCTTTTAGCTGTTTTAGAGTGGGATAATGATAAAGGATCTGGTGTTTCGGACATAAAAGCAAATGATCAATAATAATTGATTTAACAAATATATTTAATCCTCAATTCACCCCTAACAGGCATTGACCAATCAATTCGCCAGCAAGAAGATTAGCTCAATGACATCGAGCTAACTTTGTTCAAAAAATCATGATAAGCTAAAGCTATACCTTCGGCCAATTCAATTTTGTGTTTCCATCCCTTACTATGCAGTTTGGTTACATCCATTAATTTCCGGGGTGTGCCGTCAGGTTTAGTCGTATCAAAATCTATCTCCCCTTCATATCCTATTATATCTCTTACCAAAAATGCCAGATCTTTTATAGAAATATCTTCTCCGGTACCTATGTTAACCAACCCTTCCTCATCATAATTTTGCATTAAATAATAGCAAGCTTCGGCAAGATCATCCGCGAATAAGAACTCCCGCTTGGGCGTTCCTGTTCCCCAAATAGTAACAAAAGGTGATTTTTCGATTTTAGCTTCATGAAACCTGCGGATTAATGCAGGCAGCACATGGGAATTTTGAGGATGATAATTATCATTATATCCATACAAATTGGTAGGCATTACCGATATATAATCACATCCGTATTGAGCCCGGTAGGCATCGCACATTTTAATACCTGCTATTTTAGCAATAGCATAAGGTTCGTTAGTAGGTTCTAATAGCCCGGTTAGTAAGTATTCTTCTTTTAAAGGCTGAGGGGCCATTTTAGGGTAAATACAACTTGATCCTAAAAAAAGCAGCTTCTTAACATCATTTAAATAGGAGGAATGAATAATGTTGTTTTGAATTTGCAGATTCTCATATAAAAAATCAGCACGATAGGTATTATTCGCTATGATCCCCCCTACTTTTGCGGCAGCTAAAAAAACATACTCCGGTTTTTCCTTTTCGAAGAATGCTGCAACGGCTTGCTGATCACGTAAATCAAGTTCGGATGATGTACGGGTTATAATATTTGTATAATTTTCTTTTTGCAGCTTACGTAAAATGGCAGAACCAACCATCCCCCGATGACCGGCAATATAAATTTTGTCGCTTATATTCATTACGCCTGTTATTCAAATTGGTTTTTAATTACGTAACCTGATTCTTTTAAAAGTTTTTCCTTTTCAAAAAGATCAATATCTGCAGCAACCATTTCACTTACCAGGCCTTGTAAATCATATTTTGGTTTCCAATTTAATTTCTGCTGGCATTTTGTAGGATCACCAATTAATAGCTCTACTTCTGTAGGCCTGAAATACGCAGGATCTACAGCAACTACTTCTTTACCTTCAGGTAATTGATAATCCGGATTAGTGCAGGAAACTATATATCCCTTTTCATTTTCATCCGTTCCTTTAAAGTCAATAGTTATACCTACTTCGGCAAAGGCTAAACGTACAAACTCCCGTACGCGGGTAGTAATACCTGTAGCTATAACAAAATCTTCAGGCTCCTCTTGTTGTAATATTAAATACATTGCCTCAACATAGTCTTTCGCATGCCCCCAATCGCGTTGTGCATCCAAATTTCCCAGGTATAGCTTATCCTGTAAACCCATTGCTATTTTAGCAACCCCTCTTGTAATTTTACGTGTTACAAATGTTTCACCGCGCAAAGGGCTTTCGTGGTTAAATAAAATGCCATTGCAGGCAAACATATTATAAGCTTCGCGATAGTTTACAGTGATCCAATAGGCATATAATTTAGCTACAGCATAAGGTGATCTTGGATAAAAAGGGGTGGTTTCCGATTGCGGCACTGCTTGTACCAAACCATAAAGCTCAGAGGTTGAAGCCTGGTAAATTTTAGTTTTTTTAGTTAAGCCCAGTATTCTTACCGCTTCCAATACCCTTAATGTTCCTATTCCGTCAGCATTAGCAGTATATTCAGGCGTATCAAAACTTACTTTTACATGTGACATTGCACCTAAATTGTAAATCTCATCGGGCTGTACCTGCTGAATAATCCTTATTAAATTAGTTGAGTCTGTCAGATCTCCATAATGCAGAATAAAATTTAAATTTTTATCATGCGGATCCTGATATAAGTGGTCAATTCTATCCGTATTAAACAAGGAGCTCCGGCGTTTAACACCGTGTACTTCGTACCCTTTTGAAAGTAAAAGTTCGGTTAAATATGCTCCATCTTGTCCGGTTACTCCGGTAATTAATGCTACTTTTTTCATTGAACTCTGTTAAGTTATATTTATATATACAATTAAAATACCTTCTGTATTTAAAAAAGTAATATATAAATTAAATTTTATACTTTAAACAACAATTTATTGATCAATTGTTTAAAAAAATATCACAATTTATGCCTGGCCCATAGTTCCGCCAAAATTCATTGGGAAACCGGATGGATCCTGCTGAATTTTTATACGGCCATTTATAGCTTCAAACTTCTCAATATTATCTTCCAATGCTGTAAGTAACCTTTTAGCATGTTCCGGTGTTAATATTATCCTTGATTTCACTTTCGCTTTTGGCACACCGGGCATAACTCTTATAAAGTCAAGCACAAACTCTGAACTTGAATGGGTAATTATGGCCAGATTTGAATAAATACCTTCCGCTATTTCTTCAGAAAGCTCAATATTCAATTGATTTTGATTTTCATTTTGCTCTTCCATAGGTACTAAAATAACAAAGCCTCCCGTTTACCGGAAGGCTTTGTAAAATTAATAATAATATTAATATTATGATACAACTATTATGCTTCCACCTCTTCAGTTTTTGAAGCCATTAAGCGATCAAATTCCTCTTGTGAGCCTACGCGGATATTTTCATACTCACGTAAACCGGTTCCTGATGGAATAAGGTGACCAACGATCACATTTTCTTTCAAGCCAAGCATATTATCTTTTTTACCTGCAATTGCGGCTTCATTCAGCACTTTTGTAGTTTCCTGGAATGATGCTGCAGAGATAAATGATTTTGTACCTAATGATGCCCTGGTTATACCTTGCAGTATCGGACTTGATGTTGCGGCGATAGCATCTCTTACTTCAACCAATTTTAAATCTTTACGTTTTAAAATTGAATTTTCATCTCTCAGTTTTCTTACTGACAGAATCTGACCAGCTTTTAAAGTAGTGGAATCTCCCGGCTCAACAACAACTTTCTTATCAAAAATCTCGTCGTTTTCCATCATGAAATCCCAGCTATCTACAGCTTCTCGCTCTAAGAAACGGGTATCACCAGCATCTTCAATTGCTACCTTCTGCATCATTTGGTGCACAATAACCTCAAAGTGTTTATCATTGATCTTCACACCTTGCAAACGGTAAACTTCCTGTATACCATTAACCAGGTATTCCTGTACAGCAGCCGGGCCTTTAATAGCCAGGATATCAGCAGGAGATATTGAACCGTCAGATAAAGGCATACCTGCTTTTACAAAGTCATTATCCTGTACAAGGATGTGTTTTGACAATGGAACCAGATATTTTTTAACCTGTCCGTCTTTTGATTCTATAGTGATCTCACGATTACCACGTTTAACGCCTCCTAAGGTTACCACACCATCAATTTCGGTTACTACAGCCGGATTAGATGGATTACGTGCTTCAAACAATTCAGTTACACGAGGTAAACCACCGGTGATATCTCTTGTTTTACCTGTTGAACGAGGTATTTTAGCAATGATTTGACCGGTTTGTAATTTTTCACCTTCTTCAACTGCTATGTGCGCTCCCACAGGAATGTTATAGCCTTTTATTACGTTTCCTTTGTTATCGGCAACCTGTATAACAGGGTTTTTAGTTTTATCCCTGGTATCAATAATTACCTTTTCGCGGTGACCGGTTTGCTCGTCAGATTCTTCACGGAAAGTTATTCCTTCTAAAACTGCTTCAAACTGGGTTATACCTGCAAACTCAGATATGATAACCGCGTTATATGGATCCCATGAACAAATACGGTCGCCTTTCTTGATCTTGCTGCCATCTTTTACATACAGGTATGAACCGTATGGAATGTTATTGGTAACAATTACTTTATTGCTTCCTTCTTCTAAAATACGGAATTCACCAGAACGGCCTAATACCACATCTACCAAACCTTCTTCAGTTTTGTATTCAACTGTACGTACGTTCTCAAATTCAATGATACCATCAAACCTGGCGTTGATTTGTGATTCAGCCGCGATGTTTGATGCAGTACCACCCACGTGGAATGTACGCAATGTTAACTGTGTTCCCGGCTCACCGATAGACTGTGCGGCAATTACACCAACAGCTTCACCTTTTTGCACACGTTTACCGCTTGCAAGGTTACGTCCGTAGCATAATGCACATACACCTCTCTTGCTTTCGCATGTTAATACCGAACGTATTTCAATACCTTCCAGCGGAGAGTTTTCTATTTTTTTGGCGATCTCTTCTGTGATGTCCTGACCAGCTTCAACTAATAATTCGTTAGTGATTGGGTCATGAACATCATGCAGGGTTGTACGGCCTAAAATACGGTCATATAATGGCTCAACAATATCCTCGTTGTCTTTCAACGCGGTTGTGTATATACCTCTTAATGTACCGCAATCAACTTCACCCACTATCATATCCTGCGCAACGTCATGTAAACGACGGGTTAAGTAACCAGCATCTGCAGTTTTCAAAGCTGTATCCGCCAAACCTTTACGGGCACCGTGAGTTGAAATAAAGTATTCCAATACTGATAAACCTTCTTTAAAGTTTGAAAGGATCGGGTTTTCAATAATTTCACCGCCTGAACCTGATTTTTGAGGCTTCGCCATCAAACCACGCATACCTGCTAACTGACGAATCTGCTCTTTCGAACCACGTGCTCCTGAATCCAGCATCATATATACTGAATTGAAACCCTGGTTATCAGTTGACAGAATCTCCATTACGTTAGCCGTTAAACGGTTGTTGATACGTGTCCAGATATCAATGATCTGATTGTAACGCTCATTGTTGGTAATGAAACCCATGTTATAGTTACCCATCACTTCTTCAACTTGTTTAGAAGCCTGGGCTATAAGCGTAACTTTTTCAGCAGGAATGTTAATGTCCTTCAGGTTAAATGATAAACCACCATGGAACGCCATTTGGAAACCTAATTCCTTAATATCATCAAGGAACTGGGCGGCACGTGCCATACCGGTATTTTTTACTACCTCGCCAATAATATCACGTAATGATTTTTTGGTAAGCAGCTCATTAATATAACCTACTTCTGCAGGCACATGCTGATTAAACAATACACGGCCAACAGTAGTATCAATAATCTTATTTACAATACTGCCATCTCTTTCCTTAACCAAAGCTTTAACCTTTATAAATGCATGCAGGTCAAGTTTTTTCTCGTTATAGGCAATAATTACTTCTTCGGAAGAGTAGAAGATTAAACCTTCACCTTTTATAACACGGCCTTCATCAGTTTTACGGCCTTTGGTTATGTAGTACAAACCAAGCACCATGTCCTGAGAAGGAACTGTAATAGGTGTTCCGTTAGCAGGGTTCAAAATGTTGTGTGAAGCCAGCATTAAAACCTGGGCTTCCAAAATTGCCGCGTTACCCAGTGGTACGTGAACGGCCATCTGGTCACCGTCAAAATCCGCGTTAAAGGCAGTACATGTTAACGGGTGTAACTGTATCGCTTTACCTTCAACCAATTTTGGCTGGAACGACTGGATACCTAAACGGTGCAACGTAGGCGCACGGTTTAATAATACCGGGTGACCTTTTAATACGTTTTCCAATATATCCCAAACTAACGGGTCTTTACGGTCAACAATTTTTTTGGCAGATTTTACTGTTTTAACCACACCACGCTCAATCATCTTGCGAATGATAAATGGTTTAAACAATTCGGCAGCCATATCTTTTGGTAAACCGCACTCGTGTAATTTAAGGTTAGGACCTACAACAATTACCGAACGGGCTGAATAATCAACACGTTTACCTAATAAGTTTTGACGGAAACGGCCTTGCTTACCTTTCAATATATCTGAAAGGGATTTTAAAGCACGGTTACCTTCAGTTTTTACCGCGTTTACTTTACGTGAGTTATCAAATAACGAATCTACAGCTTCCTGCAACATACGTTTTTCGTTACGTAAAATTACTTCCGGCGCTTTGATTTCGATCAAACGTTTTAAACGGTTGTTACGAATAATTACACGACGGTAAAGGTCATTTAAATCTGAAGTAGCAAAACGACCACCTTCTAAAGGTACTAACGGGCGCAACTCAGGCGGAATAACCGGAACAATCTTAACGATCATCCATTCCGGATTATTTTCAATCCTTGTTTTTGCACCACGGAAAGCTTCAACAACCTGTAAGCGTTTTAAGGCTTCGTTTTTACGTTGCTGTGAAGTTTCGGTAGCTGCCTGGTGACGTAAGCTAAATGATAATTCATCCAGGTCAATACGTTTCAATAATTCCTCCAAAGCTTCTGCACCCATTTTGGCTACAAATTTTTGAGGGTCTTTATCGTCCAGGTATTGGTTTTCTTTTGGTAAGGTATCCAATATATCCAGGTATTCTTCTTCTGTAAGGAAATCCATTTTATTGATTCCGTCAGTTTCTTTAATACCAGCCTGGATAACTACATATCTTTCATAATAAATGATCAGATCAAGTCTTTTTGTAGGTAATCCTAATAAGTAACCAATTTTGTTTGGTAACGAACGGAAATACCAGATATGCGCAACCGGAACTACCAGGTTAATGTGGCCCATACGCTCACGACGCACTTTCTTTTCGGTTACTTCAACACCGCAACGATCACAAACTATACCCTTGTAACGGATACGTTTGTATTTACCGCAATGGCATTCATAATCTTTAACCGGACCAAAAATACGCTCGCAGAATAAACCATCACGCTCAGGCTTGTAGGTCCTGTAGTTGATGGTTTCCGGTTTTAAAACTTCACCGCTTGAACGTTCCAGTATAGATTCAGGAGAAGCTAAACTGATAGTAATTGTGGTGAAATTACTTTTGATTTTATTATCCTTTTTGTAAGACATAGTCTCCTTTTTTTTTATTGAGTGAATGAGTGATTTGTGAATGAGTGAATGAAGATCTTAATCACTCATTCGCTCATTCACTAATTCACTGATTATTCCAGCGTAATATCTAAACCTAAACCTCTTAATTCATGAACCAATACGTTGAATGATTCCGGAACTGAAGGCGTTGGCAGGTTTTCACCTTTAACAATAGCCTCGTAAGTTTTAGCACGGCCAACAACATCATCCGATTTAACGGTCAATATTTCCTGCAATATGTTTGATGCACCAAATGCTTCCAGTGCCCAAACCTCCATTTCACCAAAACGCTGACCACCAAACTGAGCTTTACCACCCAATGGCTGTTGTGTAATTAATGAGTATGGCCCAATTGAACGTGCGTGCATCTTATCATCAACCATGTGACCTAATTTCAGCATGTAGATAATACCTACTGTAGTTTGCTGATCAAAACGGTCGCCGGTTAAGCCATTGTATAAATAGGTTCTTCCTGATTCTGGTAAGTTTGCCTTTTTAACCCACTCTTCTACTTCTTCATGGCTTGCACCATCAAAAATAGGTGTTGCGAATTTCATGCCCAGCTCTTTACCTGCCCATCCTAATACAGTTTCGTATATCTGGCCCAGGTTCATACGTGAAGGTACACCCAGCGGGTTCAACACAATATCAACCGGTGTTCCGTCTTCCAGGAAAGGCATATCTTCATCACGTACAATACGTGCAACAATACCTTTATTACCGTGACGGCCCGCCATTTTATCACCCACTTTAAGCTTACGCTTTTTAGCGATGTAAACTTTAGCCATTTGTACAATACCTGAAGGTAGCTCATCACCCACACTGATAGCGAATTTATCACGACGATAAGCGCCTAACTCTTCATTTACTTTAATATTGTAGTTATGAAGCAAGGTTTTTATCTGCTCGTTTTTATCATCATCAGTTGTCCATTTAGTTGGATTAATATTTTCATAATTCAGCTCAACTAAAATTTTCTGTGTGAATTTAACACCTTTAGGTACCTGAAGCTCTTTGTAAACATTATAAACACCTTGTGATGTTTTACCATTTACAATCTCAAATAACTTTTCAATTAAAGTATTTTTAAGATCTTTTACTGCTTTATCATGCTTGATATCTAATTTTTCTATCTGGGCTTTTTCTTCAGCCTTGGTAGTTTTCTTAGCACGTGAAAATAATTTGGTATCAATTACCACACCAGCAATAGACGGAGGTGTTTTTAATGATGCATCTTTAACATCACCGGCTTTATCACCAAATATGGCACGTAATAATTTTTCTTCAGGTGAAGGATCTGATTCGCCTTTCGGAGTGATCTTACCAATCAAAATATCGCCCTCTTTAACTTCGGCGCCTACACGGATAATTCCGTCTTCGTCCAAATCTTTAGTAGCTTCTTCTGATACGTTAGGGATATCTGGTGTTAATTCTTCCTCACCACGTTTTGTATCACGCACTTCCAGTTCAAATTCTTCAACGTGCAAAGAAGTAAATATATCCTGCGAAACCACACGCTCAGAAATTACGATCGCATCCTCAAAGTTATAACCCTGCCAAGGCATGAAAGCCACTTTAAGGTTACGTCCTAAGGCAAGCTCACCATTTTGAGTAGCATAACCTTCACAAAGCACCTGTCCTTTTTCAACACGTTCGCCTTTTTTAACAATTGGCTTTAAGTTGATGGTTGTGCTTTGGTTAGTTTTCTTAAACTTAGTTAAGATATAGCTCCTGGTATCACCGTCAAAAGAGATCAAACGATCCATATCATCACGGTCATATGTAATCCTTATCTCGTTAGCATCCACATATTCAACTACACCATCGCCTTCGGCGTTGATAAGGGTACGTGAATCTTTAGCCACACGGCCTTCCAAACCAGTACCTACAATTGGCGCTTCAGGGCGCAATAATGGTACAGCCTGGCGTTGCATGTTTGAACCCATCAATGCACGGTTAGCATCATCATGTTCCAAAAACGGAATTAATGAAGCCGCAATTGATGTAATTTGGTTAGGGGCGATATCCATTAAATCAAGTCTTTCAGGCTCAATAATAGGGAAGTCACCTTCAAAACGTGCTTTTACTTTTGGTAAAGCAAACACACCTTTATCATCATAATGCGCGTTGGCTTGTCCGATAGTTTTACCATCTTCATCCTCGGCTGATAAGTATATTACCTGCTCATTTACCTGTACTTTACCATCAACCACACGTTTGTATGGTGTTTCGATAAAGCCTAAGTTATTGATCTTGGCATGTACACATAGTGATGAAATCAAACCAATGTTCGGTCCTTCCGGAGTTTCAATGGTACACAAACGGCCATAGTGGGTATAGTGTACGTCACGAACTTCGAAACCGGCACGCTCACGCGATAAACCACCGGGCCCTAAGGCTGACAGACGACGCTTGTGCGTAATCTCTGCCAGTGGATTGGTTTGGTCCATAAACTGTGATAACTGGTTTGTTCCGAAGAACGAGTTAATCACAGATGATAAGGTACGGGCGTTAATCAGGTCGGTTGGCGTGAACACTTCGTTATCACGAATGTTCATACGCTCGCGGATGGTACGTGCCATACGTGCTAAACCAACACCAAATTGTGCGTATAACTGCTCACCTACAGTACGTACACGACGGTTTGATAAGTGATCAATATCATCCACCTCAGCTTTTGAGTTGATTAGCTTGATCAAATATTTAACTATCGCAATAATATCCTGTTTAGTTAAAACTTTAGTCTCTTCAGAAGTGGTTAGTTTTAACTTACGGTTGATGCGGTAACGGCCCACATCTCCCAGGTCATATCTTTTATCAGAAAAGAACAAACGATCGATGATACCACGTGCTGTTTCTTCATCAGGTGGTTCAGCGTTACGTAATTGACGGTAGATATGCTCAACCGCTTCTTTTTCTGAGTTTGAAGTATCTTTTTGTAAGGTATTATATATAATGGTGTAATCACCGCTGGTTGACGCATCTTCCTTGTTAAGAATAATAGTCTTAACGCCTGCATCAATAATCATATCAATATGATCATCTTCCAGGGTAGTTTCACGCTCCAGGATAATTTCGTTACGGTCAATAGAAACAACTTCGCCGGTATCTTCATCCACAAAATCCTCCACCCATTTTTTAAGTACCCTTGCAGCAAGCTTACGGCCTATATACTTTTTAAGGCCTGATTTGCTTACTTTAACTTCATCGGCCAGTTCAAATAATTCTAATATATCTTTATCAGAATCATAACCAATGGCGCGCAACAGGGTAGTTACCGGAAATTTCTTTTTACGGTCAATATAAGCATACATCACGTTATTAACGTCTGTAGCAAATTCTATCCATGATCCTTTAAATGGAATTACACGGGCAGAGTATAATTTTGTACCGTTAGTGTGGCGGCTTTGGCCAAAAAACACACCCGGAGAACGGTGTAGCTGTGATACAATTACGCGTTCGGCACCGTTTATAACGAAGGTACCTTTAGGTGTCATGTAAGGGATAGTTCCCAGGTACACGTCCTGTACAATCGTTTCAAAATCTTCGTGCTCAGCATCATTACATGATAAGCGAAGCTTTGCTTTTAAAGGCACACTATAAGTTAATCCGCGTTCAATACACTCACGTATATCATAACGGGGCGGATCAATGAAATAATCAAGAAACTCTAAAACAAAGATGTTTCTTGAATCTGAGATAGGAAAATTTTCGGCAAACACTTTAAACAAACCCTCTTTATAACGGTTGTCTGAAGTAGTTTCCAATTGAAAAAATTCCTGGAAAGATTGCAACTGCACATCCAGGAAGTCGGGGTAATCAAGTACCTTTCTGCTGGTTGCAAAGTTTACTCTTTGATTATTTTTGTTTGCCAAGGTATTATAATTTTAGTTTATTAATAAACTGATGTAGATGTGAGTATTGAGTTATGAGATTTGAAATTAGAGAGCGAATTTGATGCCAAAATAAAAGCAAAATCCCTATCTCCTACCTAATACCCATATCTAATGATTATAAACGGCAATAGACCCCGACCAAATTGGTCGGAGTCTCATGCTATTTAAGTGTAGTATGGTTAACTTATTTAACCTCAACTACTGCTCCGGCTTCTTCTAATTGTTTTTTCAAAGACTCAGCTTCTTCTTTAGTAACACCTGTTTTTACTTCTTTAGGTGCACCATCAACTAAATCTTTAGCTTCTTTCAAACCAAGACCGGTTAAATCTTTCACTAATTTCACAACAGCTAATTTAGCGCCACCTGCTTCTTTCAGGATAACGTCAAATGCTGTTTGAACTGCTTCAGCAGCAGGGGCATCATCGCCACCACCAGCACTAGGAGCAGCAACAGCAGCAGCTGCAGCAGCCGGCTCAATGCCATACTCGTCTTTTAAGATCTGAGCTAATTCGTTTACTTCTTTTACTGTTAAGTTTACCAACTGTTCAGCAAACGCTTTTAAATCCGCCATTTTATTTAATTTTTACTTTAATGCTTGTGTTTTGTTTAAATCGAACTTTAAGGTGTTCGTTAACCTCTTTCCTGTAATGTTTTTACAACACCTGCCAGTATATTTCCGCCTGATTGCAATGCAGAAATAACGTTCTTTGCCGGTGATTGCAGTAAGCCAACTATCTCGCCTATCAGTTGTTCCTTTGATTTTAATTTAGTTAAGGTATCTAACTGATTGTCGCCAATGAAAATTGCTGAATCGATGTATGCTGCTTTTAAAAGTGGTTTGTCACCTGCTTTTCTCAATTTCTTGATCAGTTTTGCCGGGGCAGTTGCTGATTTTGAGAAAAGGATTGATGATGAACCTTTTAATACGTCATATATCGGAGTGTAATCACCTTCTGCTGCGTCCATAGCTTTTTTAATTAAGCTATTTTTTGCAACCAGCATGGTGATATCATTTTCAAAGCATTGACGACGGATATTGTTCACTTTTGCAACCGTTAGATCAGACGTATCAGTAATATAGAAATTACCATACTCTTTCATCTGCTCAGTAAGGGCAAGAACAAGGTCGTATTTTTCTTCTTTATTCATGATTAAATTCCCGCTACTGATTTAGTTTCAATTGTAATACCCGGCGACATTGTTGAAGAGATATGTATGCTCTTGAAATATGTGCCCTTTGCTGCTGATGGTTTTAATTTAGAGATAGTTTGCAATACTTCTAATGCATTCTCATAAATTTTATCAGCAGTGAAAGATGCTTTTCCTATTGAAGTGTGAATGATACCGGTTTTATCAACCTTGAAATCGATCTTACCACCTTTTACCTCAGTTACAGCTTTTCCAACTTCTGGAGTTACTGTTCCTGATTTAGGGTTTGGCATAAGGTTACGTGGGCCTAATATACGACCTAAACGACCTACCTTAGCCATAACGCTTGGCATAGTAATGATAATATCAACATCAGTCCATCCGCCTTCAATCTTGGCAATATAATCATCCAAACCTACAAAATCCGCACCTGCATCTTTAGCTTCTTGTTCCTTATCAGGAGTACAAAGCACTAATACACGTACAGTTTTACCGGTTCCATGAGGTAAGGTAGCTATACCACGTACCATTTGATTGGCTTTACGTGGGTCAACTCCTAAACGTACATCAATATCAACAGATGAATCAAATTTGGTATTGGTTAATTCCTTTACCAGTGATGATGCATCTTGTAATGTATACGATTTGTTAGCCTCAATTTTGGAGAGTGCCGCTTTTTGATTTTTTGTTAATCTAGCCACTGTCTTAAACTGATTTGTATAAATTAATTAATTCCAGGGTGCCGTACCTGATACGGTTATCCCCATACTGCGGGCAGTACCTGCCACCATTTTCATGGCTGATTCTACTGT
>JAQBOY010000013.1 GCA_028287805.1 Mucilaginibacter sp. | reverse complement strand
GTACGCGTGTGCCGCCCTCATAGGCGCTGTATTTTCCCCCTTTATAGAGTCCGGCGGGCTTGTGCCCGTTTATCAACGTTTCGGCTTTGTCGTCATAGCCATCGTCAAGCACGGGGCCATTATCGCTGGTAAAAATTATAAGGGTGTTATTGGTTAGTTTAAGTTTACGCAATTGCAGCATAACCTGCCCGGTTATCCAATCCATCTCCGCAATATCATCACCTCGCGGCCCCATGGGGGTAGCACCTACAAATTTGGCTCCGGGCATACGCGGCACATGGATGTTGGGCAAGGCAAAATAAAGGAAGAAAGGTTTGTTCTTATTCATCTCCATAAAATGCAACGCTTTGGCTGTGAGTATTTCCGAAAAATCTTCATCTTTCCAATATGCGCTGTGCCCACCCTGCATATAGCCGATGCGGCTTACTCCGTTCACGATAGTACCACTATGCTGCGAATCGGCACGCATTTTTAATAATTCGGGATGTTGCAGGCCCACCGGATCGTTGCCTATGGGGCGATCGTAGTTTACCTCAACCGGATCGCGTTTATCGAGTTTAACTACATGATGATCTTCCACAAAAACCGTCGGCACACGATCTGGCGTAGCCGGAATAATAAAACTGTAATCAAATCCAACTTCGCGCGGTCCGGGGCTAATGCTGTCGTTCCAGTTTGGATGACCGGTGCCCAGCCCCAGATGCCACTTGCCTATAGCCGCCGTAGTATAGCCAACCTGCCGCAGCATCCCCGGCAAAGTTTGTTGCTGTGTATTGATAATGAGGGGTGCATCACCTGGTAAAATAGCCGCGTTATTACGAAAGGCATAGCTTCCTGTCAATATCGCAAAGCGCGATGGAGTACAGGTAGATGCAGAACAATGCCCGTCAGTAAACTTTAAACCACCCGCAGCCAGCCTGTTTACTTCCGGCGTTTTCACTTTGGTAGCGCCGTAGCAACCCACATCACCGTACCCCAGATCGTCAACATAAATAAAAACAATATTGGGCTTACGGGATGACATATTTTGTGCCAATACTACCCTACTTCCGGCCAGAATTAAAAGTAATGGAATAATGATACGATGAACTGCCATTTACTGATGTGTAGCTTTACGGGTAAGTTTGCCCTTGTTTACAATATCAACAAAATCAGAATACCAAAGCGGGTTGGCTGCGCAATCGCCATTGGCATCAGGTTTAAGAGATTTGCAGGCAAAAATAGGGTTAACAAACCATACACCTGTGCCAGGTTTTACATTTGCCGGCGCCGATTGGCTAAAATAGCCATAAGTGGCCAGTACCACATTGTATTTCTGAAAATAGCGGTAATAAGTTTCCATGGAGTGTGGTATAAACCATTTACGACTGTTGAACATTTCGGTCCACTCCATGGCGTCTACCCTTTTTGTATTGGCTATGCTATACCACTGGTAAAGGTGCATGGTATCTGCATAATGATATTTCTGAGCAAAAGCCCGCCCTGCGGCATTATCGCCAATCAGATCAGACACGTGCTTATTGTACAACCTGAACAAAGAAAACTCAGGAACGATAATAGGCTTAGACGGCATAATAGAACGCACAAAATCAAGGGCACGGCTAATCTCCAGCGTATCTTCAATATGCAAGTGCACAGCAAGGCCAGTCAGGTCTTTATTTTGTTGGGCCAGTTTAATAAGACCTATAACCCCGGGCGTTTTTTGCTGTTTGGGCTCGAACAAAGCCGGCAATGACCCAACATAGATATCCGGCTTTTTATATTCGGGATGCGCGCGGTAAAAAGGGAGGGCTACTTCCGTAAGCAAACGCTCCATAAATTTAACTAGTGGCACGTAGCCTTCATTATTCACATTCAGGTCCTCATCTTTTGTTTCCAGATTAGGTTCGTTACCCAGTTTCAGGATGTCGATACTGCCGCTCATTCTAGTAAGAAGTGCAGTTACCGTTGCAAAGTATTTTTTTTCCAATGGGGTGCCCGGCTGCGGGATATTAAGGTTATATTTTTTAAAATCCCAGCGAAAACCGAAGGCTACTTTATAACCGGCCTTTTTGGCCTCTATCACTTTACCCAAGCCTGCTTCAGTAGCAGGATCTTTTTGGCCGTTGATATATTCAAAAATATAGGGTGTGGTACGTATCCATTCTACCGGCGTCTTTTTAAGGTAGTTGATATCGATGATTTCAGGATCATGATTAAAATTAGCTCCGATCTCCTGCGGTAAGGCCGCCTGTAGCGATAATAACAGCACTATAGCGGTAGCACCTATTAGTTTCATAAAATATTTTTTCATAGTTTAATTGGTTTTCTGTTTATTATAAAATGCTTTGGCTTTCTGCTCATCTGGCATCAGGCGACCATCTACCCATTTTAACGGTACAACCGCCGGGCGGCATGTTACCGGATACCTGGTACCCATTACCCCACGTGGATTAAAAAAGGTGGTAGACCACCAGTCTCCCTGTTTGTCGCAGAAAGTATTATTGTGCCCGCCTTCCAATATGGCGGGGTATCGCGGCCCATACGGCCCATAAATATTATCGGACTCGGCTACTACCACATCGTAGCTATGTACAGTTTTATCTTTGGCCTCATCACGCATATAGGTATAACTGCCATCCGCTTTGGGTACAGACCAAACCGTTTGCAGTAATTGATACTTACCATCATGTTTATCGAGGTAAATGCCTTCTATATATGGTTCAGGATCGTAAGGAGTTTCAATTAGCTTTTTAAACGGCTCTGCTATATCGCTCAGGTCATCCTTCATACGTGCTATGTAATGATCATGCCCCAACAGGTAAACCTTTCCATCATTGTCCTCAAAAATACTCGGGTCAATTTCGGGAAAAATAGCGCGTGTTTTATTGCCGCTAATATTTTGATAAGGGCCTTCAGGCTTACCGCTGTTGCTTATTAGTACAAATGACCCCATGCCACCGTTTAGGCACGCTACAATCACCCACTTTTTCTTGCTCTTAAGATAATGAATTTCTGGCGCCCACACCGCCCTGTACATTGAATCGAGCTCATCACCGTTTATAGACTTACTACCTTTGGCTATAGGCCGGCCCCGCTTTTGCCAGTCGGCCGCATCTTTGTCAAACGACCATACCAGCCCCAACTGTTTCCACGTATGCATATCTTTTGACCGCCATAGGTAAATACCGTCGTTATAGTCCCAACAGTGAATGCGGCCATTAGCAAACTGCCTGCCGGAGGCAGCTGTAGTACCAGTCATGTAATAATAGCCGTCGGGACCAAGTGTAACGTAAGTATCCCGTAACCAAACGTTTAGGATAGGTTTGACGACCGACGGTATTGTAAGCGAGGAGTTACCAATCGGTGCAGTAGGGTCGCTATATAGAGGTTTGTTTTTTTTTGCAGGATGTTGTGCATGCAACGGGCTATTAAAAAACACCATAACCGACATAATACATCCACAAAAAATCAGTAAATTTTTTTTCATCAAAAGGCTTTAAATTAGTATTGATCCGGAAGATATCCGAAACATTTATAAAGCAATTTTAGCCTAAATGAGTGGTATGATTTAGCACAAATGTTAAATTTTAGGGTACTATTGTTTATGCACGGGCTTTTGCAATTTAAAATCCGGGCTACAGGCCCTACACCCTTAATGCTGACTAATAATTGATAATTCTCCCCATTTGCTTATTGTTTTCAATAACTGCCATAATCATTTGCTAAATTTTCTTAATTTGGAGAGTAAGATTTTTAACAGGTGTTTCATACCATGTGCCCTTCAAACAGATTCTATATTTGAAATGATCAAAAAACGCTTACCTAAGCCATATACTTTGCGTAAAAGCGCCATTAGCAGCAATATCCCAAACTTCAAGCCTGGCCCATGTCCGGCCCTTTAGGTTAAGATTAGCCGTAATTGTTTTACTACCAAACTCTTTGGTAGTGTTTAAATTGATCCTGTAACGATAAACTTGTTTACCATCACCCGAAATAATTTCCGCAAAGTTTAATGGGAAAGTCCAGTTTGTATTAAAAACCACAATGGCTTTGCCATCTTTTTGTAATTGTACAGTTTCACCTGAGCTTTTTCCGTTTACAGTAAATAGGGGGATCAAAACTTCCCCGTTACTGGAAAAGAACTTGCCTTCACGCATTACATCCAAAACCGGTTGCCATCCATTTTTAAATTCAGGCAGCTTATTCATTTTTAAATAGTTAACATTTAAATGCGCGTACATCTCATTTTCAGGTTCAATAGAAAATATATCACATTCAGCAATTACATGTTTTTTTAAACCCCAGTTATTCATCTCATCCATTAAGTTGAGTACGCGTTTACTTAATGTTGGCAAAGAAAGATCAGCCGGTATGGCTTTCCATGCCGCGCCCATGAAGGTATCAGAAAGGTAAAACTTTTCATTTTTGTAAGCATCAGGAAAACCTGTTGAGGCTTTGGTTCGGGCGTGTGCAGTCCAGGCAAGCCCATGTTCTATTTCCAAAAGCTTAAGCATATCGTCCTTATCTCCTACATGATACACTTTTCCTAATTGAGGGTCGTTGGCAACAAAAGGCATTTCAGACTTCCTGGACATTACCCAATAAACCGGTTTGGGGAAAAATGCAAGCCAGTGACCGCCATAAAAATTATTCGCCTCTTCACCGGGTAATAATAAAAATTCAGGACCTGAAAGCCGCTTACACTGCTCGAATAATGCATTGAGCTCTTTCAAGCGGATACTATCCGGCCCGGTTGGATGTCCCATTCCATGAAACTCTGCCAGGTGGACAATATTAACGCCTGTTGCTTTAAATACCTTTACAAAGTTTGGTTCTTCAGGTATAGGTTTACCTGCAAGTACAACCCTTGATATAAATTCATTATGAAAATGACTTTGCATAGTTTTATATCCTGGCAAAGATTTATACCTATCCCCATGTGTGAACTTTTTTACATCTGCTAACAGATTAGCTGGTTTACTGGTACTTAATAAGCAAAAGAAGTTTAATCTTTGCTGAGTTTTTGGCGGGGCATTGAACCAGGGCACATAGCGTTTATCACCTTCAAGTTCCTGGCGTATGCCAATACCAAATTCGGGTATCATATGACGATAATTGCTTCCGTACCACACAAATTTTAGGTTGAATGCTTCGTCAAGCGGATAAAAATACTGATGCGGTGCCGGCAAAACCGCCAGGCTTCCGCCCTTCGTTTCGCCTATAACTGTACGATATTTAGCTTCCAGGTTTTTACTTGTATCGTTTTGGTTAGCTTTAGCGGTTTGTAAATTGTTTTGTACATCAGACCATACAATACTATTCCATGGCTGTTTTTTACTTGCCAAACCGGCATCATATAAAATAGCGGTCGAATCAACCACTGTAGCCATTACTGCCGCCACATTAAACAGGGAACTACCATTGTATAAAGTAATTTCAAGCGCACCTTTAAAGGTTGAAGATTGCATATCGCCGATCCTGATAATAGTATGTCCTCCTGTACTTTTTATACTGACATTGCGCTTATCAAATTGCACATTATAGGATTGATGCGGTTTTCTGGGAACCCGGTCAAAAAAAACATCCCAGCCACCGCTGCCTGGACTTAATGTGCGTTTACCAATAGTTAATATAAAAGCAGGATCAAGGTTAGTGGCTATTTCCTGAAGTCTGTTTTTATCACCCAATTTTATGCTCTTAAATAAAGGCTTTCCTTTTTCCATATCCAGCGTAAGCTGTCCGTGACTTGCCTGGCTTGCCGGCCAATTTACATTAATAAAATTCCCGTTAACCGTTACTTTGGTATCACCTTTTTTGTTGTACCCAGAAAAATCAACCGGTGTTTGCGCTCTTGAAATTACAGCGATAAAAACAAAAATAATCAATAAGTAATTCTTCATTTTTCTTATGGTTTATTTCAAATGCATAATTAGCTATACCTCATCAGCCTGTTACAAATTTTACGCCTACTTGTTACCGCGATTAGTTAAACTTTTTATCAGTGCGGTTTCTTCTGATTTGTAAGGAGTGCCGTCTTTTCGGAAAACATCATGAAACCATAATTTAGGTTCACTTCCGTCAGGCATAGGTGCATCCCAGGCATAAATGGTATTTGTTTTACCAGATACAAAACCCCAATTAATAGCACCAACATTTTCTTTCTTTAACATTGGCAAAACTGTGCTGAACAAGCTATTACGCGGACGGGCCATGTATTCAGTACAAATAAGCGGACGGTTATATTGTCTTAACGACTGGATAAATTTTAAATGCTTATCTACCGGCGCATAATCGTGATAGGTAATTACATCTGAATTGGCAAGCTGGAATTTATTAAGACTTTCCAACTCAGCCTTCCATATGCCTGCACTTATTGGCTGGCTTGGGTTAACTTCTCTGGCCCATTCAAAAATCAACTTTAACAATGGCATAGTGCTATCGCCTTTTTTATTGTTACCCGGTTCATTATACAAATCCCAAAGTAATATGCGTTTATCATTTTTAAATGTCGTCAGTACGTCCTTTACATATTTTTCCAATCCCGGGTAATTAGCTGCCTCTTTGTAAGCCGGATTACCGGGGTCTTGCATCCATCCTGAGTTATGTATACCTGGTTTTGGTTCGGGTTGTTTGCCCGACTCAGGTATAGGGTTCCAGCAATCATCAAAAAACACGAACATAGTTTGTATGCCATGTTTGCTTGATATAGCCAAATACTCGTTTAATCGCTTTTTAAAACCTTCCGGGTCCTGCTCCCAGGCCAGGTGATGTAAAAAAACGCGCATCACATTCATTCCTATTCCCTGCGCATAGCCTAATTCTCTGTCAATAGTTTTAGGGTCAAAAGTATCGGCCTGCCACATTTCCAGCTGGTTTATAGCTGTGCTTGGTATAAAATCACTGCCAGCCAGCCATTGGTGCTGTGCATACCAGGAGTTGCCTTTTCCTGTAGTCCACACCTGCCCTGTTATTTTTTGCTGGGCAGCCAGGTTTATACTTAATGAGATAAAAAACGCCAGAAGTATGGCCCTTATTTTAATATTCATATTGCTAAATATTATTTTAAAAATAATAAAGGCCATCCTTTTCAGAATGGCCTTTTAAAAGTTATTTCAATGTTATTCTTCTTAGAGGCGAAAACATCAGATCTTCAACTCCGGTAATTTTGATACCTACCCTTGCATAAACGTAGTTTTGTATTGGCGACAAGGTTGGCACAGTAACATTTAATGTAATATTACTTAAACTGGTAATTGCGGTACCGGCTAAATCAAATTTGGCAATGTTTTCATTATTACCTTCAGATACAAAGACGGTTTTGTTGATATATAAACTCACCGTTTGTATGGATTTAGCTAATGCCGGATCAGTAATAACTTGCTCAATACTAAAGTTAGCCGTTACTACCCCCGGGGTAACAGAGGTTTTAAGATTGCGTATCATATAATATGGAGTTACCTCAATGTTATAGGTTTGACTGCCATTTAAAGTGATTTTAACCGTATCCCTGGCACTGGCGGTAAGTTCTTTCCATAAAAATGGCCCTTGAGCAGGCGGGATAGTAAATCTATAATTACCATCAAAGGTTAATATAGAATATGATCCGTCGGGCGCAAACGTTCCGGTTATTGCACCGGTTTTACCAAAGCCAGGCTGATAAATATTAAAGGGTACCTGGTTATATTCCACACCTACAGAATCACCTTTATACATAAGCCGCCCGCTTAAAGTTGTACCGGGCGCTTTGTAGTTATCTTTTTTACAGGATACTACTGCAAGAATTATTGCCAGTAATATTATATAATTAAATTTCATATTCATGATCTTTGATTTAATATAAACCTTATTGATTAGGTTGCCTAACAAGTTTTGGGTTATTACCAAGTATCGCATCAGCAATTTGTGAATAATAATTTCCAAATTGAAATCTGTTGGTACCGGTCACTTTAGCGGGTAAAGTTTCTCTGAAAATCCATTTACCATTATTTGGACTCGCCGGGTTATAGATTTTGTATGGCCATAATCCCCAGGGTTGTGTATTCCTGTGAGTAGCACTGCCAATATTAGTGGTTAAATC
>JAQBOY010000011.1 GCA_028287805.1 Mucilaginibacter sp. | reverse complement strand
TATAAAATGAAGCCAGCTTTAGCGCATTTTCATTAGCTTCAGCACCGGAATTACATAAAAATAGCTGGTAGTCTTCCTTGCCGGAAACATGGCCTAATTTTTCAGCCAATTGCTTCTGTAATGGAATTTCAATAGAGTTAGAATAAAAACCTATCTGATGTAACTGGTCTTCCAATCGTTTAACATAATGAGGATGAGTGTGTCCGATAGATATTACGGCGTGACCGCCATATAGATCCAGATATTCAGTACCCTTATCATCATACACCAGGCTACCAATACCCCGGGTGATATTTATATTGTTTATAGGATATACGTCGAATAATTTCATTTTAATTGTTGGTAAGATATTAAAATTTATACTTGATTAATACAGGTTTTTGAGGTGGCTCGGGGCTAAAAGCCCGTCGCCTTAAGTCGTAATCCTGCGCTTTCTTCAAAGCTAAACATCAAATTCATATTCTGTACAGCCTGTCCGGATGCGCCTTTAAGTAAGTTATCTAATATGCTGACAATAAACAGCTTATTGTCGTATTTTTTTACCTGTAAAAAAACCTTATTGGTATTTACTACCTGCTTCAGATCAATATTACGGTTAGTTACGTGTGTAAAAGGGTGCCCGGCGTAATAATCCTGGTAAAGTTTTAATGCTTCTTCTTCAGATAGGGTACTATCGGTATAAATAGATGCCAGTATGCCCCGGGTAAAATCTCCGCGATAAGGGATAAAGTTAATTGCTTGGTTAAAGCCCGATTGCAATTGATTTAACGATTGCCCAATCTCGTTTAAATGCTGATGATTAAAAACCTTGTAAACGGAAAGATTATCATTACGCCAGGTAAAATGAGAGGTAGCAGCTAAACTTTGCCCGGCGCCTGTTGAACCTGTAGTTGCAGAAATGTGTATCTCGTTATTTAATAAACCTTTTGCAGCTAAAGGCAACATTCCTAACTGCAAACAGGTAGCAAAACAACCCGGATTAGCTATATTTTGTGCTGTTTTGATAGCTTCCCGGTTTAACTCAGGTAAACCATAAACAAATGTTTTACTTTTTGCTTTTGAATTTTGAATTAACCTAAAGTCCTGGCTTAAGTCGATGATCTTTACCGTATCCGGAATTGGATTAGCTTCTAAAAACTTTTTGGCATCACCATGTCCAACACATAAAAATAGCACATCTATATCGGTAGAAAGATCACCGGTAAATTTCAGTTCGGTATCGCCAAACAGGTCCGTATGCACTTCATAAACATAGTTACCTGCATTGCTGCTGCTGTTTATAAAAGCAATATCCACATTCGGGTGGTTGATCAATATCCGCAGCATTTCACCACCGGTATAACCTGCACCACCAATAATTCCGGCTTTTATTTTATTTAATTTCGATTCTGTCATTTTTTGTTGATGGATAAGAATATAAAATAAACTCCAGATCGGTCCGGTTATGATTAGCTATAAAATGTTGCTGATTAGGCGTAATCTCTATGCCTTGCTGTTCCCTTACTTCCATAACTGTACCGTCAATCGAAAAAGTAGCCCGTCCTTTCAGAATAAAAAACAATTGAGCGGCCTTTTCATGATAATGCAGTCGTTCTGCAGTATCGGGTGGCATTAATTCCTGCTTTACAGATAAAGCTTCGGTATCTACAAAGGTCCAGCCATGGCAATCATCACCCCAGGTATAATGATCCAAACACTCGCTTTTTGAAAATACCGTGTTTTTCATTAATCCTGTCCGTTAACTTTATGATAGATCATCACTTGGTTTCCAAATATTTTAGAAAAACCTTTTACATCCTCACCAGACCATGCATTATTCATTTCGCCATAGCTGCCAAATTTATTAGACATTAAATCATGATCTGATTCAATTCCAATGATCTGGAAACGATAGGGATGCAGTTGCACAAATACTTTACCGCTTACATTTTTCTGCGTATCGCTTAAAAAAGCTTCCATATTACGCATGATAGGGTCATGAAACTGCCCCTCATGCAGCCAGTTACCATAAAATGAAGAGAGCTGATCTTTCCAGGTCAATTGCCACTTGGTTAGCACATGCTTCTCTAAAGTATGGTGCGCTTTAATAATGATCATTGGTGCGGCTGCTTCAAAACCAACACGGCCTTTAATACCAATTATGGTATCGCCTACATGTATATCACGACCAATACCATAGGGCTGGGCTATAGCCTGCAGTGCCTGTATAGCCTTGGTTGGGTGGTCATATGTTGTACCGTCAATTCCTGTTAGCTCTCCCTTTTCAAATACCAGTTCCATGCTTCTGGCTTCAGTTTGGCTAACCTGAGTAGGCCATGCTTCTTCAGGCAAGCCTAAATTGGAAGTTAATGTTTCCTTACCCCCAACTGATGTTCCCCAGATACCTTTGTTGATAGAGTACTTGGCTTTTTCAAAGTTCATTTCCACACCATGATCTTTCAGGTATTGAATTTCTTCTTCACGGCTCAGTTTTAAGTCACGGATAGGAGTGATGATCTGCACTTCCGGAACCAGGATATTAAATATCATATCGAACCGAACCTGGTCATTACCAGCGCCGGTGCTGCCATGCGCTACAAATTCGGCACCTATTTCTTTAGCATAATTGGCAATAGCGGTTGCCTGACTAACCCGTTCCGCACTTACTGAAAGGGGATAGGTATTATTTTTTAATACATTACCATAAATCAAAAAGCGAACACAGGTATTATAAAAGTTCTCCGTTTCATCCACTACGTGGTGTGAGGTAACGCCCATTTTATAGGCACGTTCTTCTACGCTTTGTAGTTCTTCATCGCTAAAGCCCCCGGTATTTACAATAACCGAGTGAACTTCATAACCAAGGTCCTGTGTTAAATAGATGCAGCAAAAGGATGTGTCTAATCCGCCGCTATACGCTAATACTACTTTTTTCTTCATTTTATTTATATGTAGAGACGCAATACTTGCGTCTGGATGTATCATATTAAGACGCAAAGTATTGCGTCTCTACAGTTTTCATGGTTGTTTTGTTATTTAATCAAAAAACTTAATCAGCGCTAAACCCAATAATGATAAAACCTTAGCAGATCCCTTTAGTGCGTTTTCTATTCGCTCCAGCAGGGTGGCCTTGTGTGTTATCTTCTTCATTTTATCTTCGTATTCCTTTTGCTTTTCGGCAGGGTCAAACAACATGGCGGTACACATGCAATTTTTACGCTCTTTACTGGTTAATATATCATAGTTAACACAGCTGCGGCAGCCTTTCCAAAAATCCTCGTCCTGCGTAAGTTCTGAGTAGGTAACCGGCTCATAGCCCAATTCAGAATTGATCTTCATTACGGCCAATCCTGTGGTTAAACCAAAAATTTTCGCATTGGGATATTTTGTGCGCGAAAGCTCAAATACTTTATGCTTAATAGCTTTGGCTAAGCCTACTTTACGATACTGCGGATTTACAATTAAACCTGAATTAGCCACAAAGTCGCCATGACTCCAGGTTTCTATATAGCAGAAACCTGCCCAGGTACCATCTTTATGTAACGCTATCACCGCTTTGCCTTCCAGCATTTTATTAGCTACATACTCAGGTGAGCGCTGGGCAATACCTGTGCCGCGTGCCTTTGCAGACTCTGCCATTTCATCGCAAATGATAGGGGCGTAGTCCACATGCTGGGCAGAAGCAACCTGAATATCAAAATCTTGTATGGTCATTGGAATAGAAAAATTACTGTTAATGTAATAGCTTGTTAAGCTGTAAGTAATTAGAATGTTTGTTGTTGAAGAAGTTTAATTAAAAAAACTTCTGTTTGGGTTTAGGCTGTTATAAATTAAACCCGTGGGATAAACAGTCTTCGTCGTGATGGGGAAAACAAAAAAACAGTTGAAACCAAAGCAGCGGCAACCGGAGCAAAATTTGCTCTTATAGCGGGCTTATTTAAGCTTTGTTGATTCATTTTTATAGAAAATTTTGCTTTTATATTTTGATGCAAAAGTTTGCATTATTTTTTACTTATGCAAGTATTATTTGATTTAATGACATGTTGGTGTTGAGTTTAAAGTCCAGGTAATTAATCATAAGTCAAATTTATTTAAAACAGAAGCGTCAAACTCAAGACTTAGAACTCAATACTCAAGACTTCTGCACTATATCATCCACTATCATATCTGCATGGATACGTGAATTTTCAATAAACCATAAATGCGTATCCAGGCCGCCGCAAACTACCCCGGCCAAATAAATACCCGGTAAATTAGTTTCCATGGTTTCCGGATTATATTCGGGTATAAATTTATCGTTAGATAGGTTGAGTCCCCATTTTTTTAGCAGATCGAAATTAGGTTTATAGCCTGTCATCGCCATTACAAAATCATTAGGGATAGTGATGATGCCATCCGGTGTTTGAATATCCACCTCATACTCCCGTATCGCTTCCAGGTTCGAGTTAAAATAGGCTTGTATGCTACCTTCTTTAATGCGGTTAATAATGTCAGGACGTACCCAATACTTTACCCGGTGACTAATCTCATTGTCACGTATAACCAGCGTAACCTGGGCGCCTTTTCTATAAGTTTCTAAAGCCACGTCAATGGCCGAATTACTGGAGCCTACCACCACTACCTTTTGCATAGCATAATAATGTGGGTCCTTATAATAGTGCATTACCTTAGGCAGGTTTTCGCCGGGAATATTCAGATTAACGGCTATATCATAAAAGCCGGTAGAAATAATTACCCGCATGGCCTGGTAAGTGGCTTTAGTAGTTATTATAGTATAACCGTCATTGCCGGCCTTAATAGCTGTAACCTCTTCAAATAAATTGATAGATAAATGATTAGAAGTTGCTACCCTGCGGTAATATTCTAAGGCCTCGGCACGGTTGGGTTTATTGTTGATTGTAACGAAGGGAATGCCGCCAATTTCCAGTTTCTCTGAAGTAGAAAAGAACGTCATGGTTGAAGGGTAGTTATAAAGCGAGTTGACCAAACAACCTTTTTCAACAATTAAAAAGCTTAAGCCTGCTTTTTTAGCCTTTAAGCCACAAGCTATACCGATGGGGCCACCGCCAATGATGAGTAGATCGAGCATTATTCTGAAAATTTTTGCGAAGATAATCAGTTTTGTGTGATTAGATGCCGGAGATTAGTCATTAGGCTGTAATGGATATTAACCACACTTGTATTGTTACAACCCAATAAGGCAAAATAAAGAAAATAAAAAAGGGTAAGCTACTTTTATCGCACCGCTACAACTCTCTACCCTTGCTGTGTTCCCACCCTGGGGGAGTTCAAGAGGAGCTGGCCGTAAAAGACTTACCCCGGCGCAAATATAGGAAAAGGTTTGTTTTTGGGTTAATAAATTGTTAAAAAAGGAGATTGATGTGGGGATGTGCGGATGTGCAGATATGTAACTATCTATTTATCAAGCGTCATTGACGCATTTATTAAAATAAACTCATCTGCCCCTTATGCATATTAACCGATTTTATTGGCGCTTGTCTGGGTGCAACAGGCTCAACCAAATGTTTAGCCTCAAATGGTAACGTTGTAAATAATTCCCACTTGGCAAATGTGGCAAAGGTTTCCCGCTGTAAAACGGTCAATTCACTTACTGTAAAACTTTCCACCCAATTGATCGCTTTAAAATGCGGCCATAGCTTGTTAAAATCAGCTATGGGGATATTTCGGGCTACAGTAATATGCGGCACCATAAACTCTTTAATACCCAAATGCTTTTTAAGCGTTTTAAACCAAAGGGTACTTAAATGGTCAGTGCGCAGTTTGGCATAAATAGTTTTATAATCTTCACCATGATTAAAGTAATCAAAGCCATCAATAGTTAAGGTTATAGGCGGTAGTGTTGGCAGTATTTTGCGTAAGGCTATTATGGCAGGCTCCGTTAAGAAGGTTTTTTGCCGCGGCATATTTTTAATGGAGATATGGGCTATAGAATGCATGCTTTCGTATTGGCCTATTATACCAGCAGCATATTGTTTATGCTCCTGTATCAAGGCTTTAACATGTTCGTTCGGAGAGAGCACCATCATAAAATCTGCGTAATTCTTCATTCACTTAAAACTTAAGGGAAACAATAATGCTAATATTTTTAGTATTTATACAAATTTATTTTCATATTTGTACAATGGAACTGAAGCGCCATATTGTACATATCGACCTCGATTCGTTCTTTGTATCGGTCGAACGAAAGTTTAACCCCGATCTGATCGGCAAAGCGGTGCTTATTGGTGGTTCGGCAGATAGGGGTGTGGTGGCTTCCTGCAGTTACGAGGCCCGTAAATATGGTGTACATTCGGCTATGCCAATGAAACAGGCATTAAAGTTATGCCCTCATGCTATTGTGATTCGCGGCACGCATGGGCGGTATTCAGAGGCATCACGACAGGTTACAGAGATCATTCATGATAGTGTTCCCCTTTATCAAAAAACATCTATTGACGAGTTTTATATTGATCTGACCGGCATGGACCGCTTTTATGATTGCTATCAAATAGCAACCGATCTGCGGCAGCGGGTGATCAGGGAAACCGGTCTGCCTATTTCATTTGGCATGGCTTCAGGTAAAACCGTAGCCAAAATGGCTACCAATCAGGCTAAGCCCAACGGGCAGCTGTTAGTGCAACATGGCAGTGAAAAAGAGTTTATGGCGCCCTTGTCTATTCGTAAAATACCTATGCTGGGCGAAAAGACCTGCCAAAAGCTATACCAGTTTGGCATCGAAAAAATAGGCGACCTGCAAAAAGTTGACCTGCGTTTTTTAGAAACCGTTTTTGGTAAAGCTGGCCGCTATATTTGGGAAAAGGCAAACGGTATTGATAGCAGCGAGATTGTGCCGCATAGCGACCGTAAATCCATATCTACCGAAAATACCTTTGATGCGGATGTGTCAGATGCTAAAACGCTCGAAACGGTATTGGTATCCATGACCGAAGAATTATCTGCCAAGCTGCGTAAGGAAAATAAAGTAGCCGGATGCCTTGCCATTAAAGTACGTTATGCCAATTTCGAAACGCATACCCAACAGGAAAAAATAGCGCTTACCGCTGCTGAGCATATCCTGATACCGGGTATAAAAAACCTGCTCAAAAAAGCATGGAACCAACATAGGCCCATTAGACTGATAGGGGTAAAGCTGAGCCAGCTATGTACCGGCAGCTACCAGATCAATTTGTTTGAAGATAACGAGGAGCGAATCAGGCTTTACCAGGCCATGGATAAGATCAACTTTAAGTTTGGCGATAAAACCGTTTGCCGTGCAGCAGGCATGGCTGTGGGTACAAGAAATTTTAATCCTTTTAATAAAGAGTAGTGTTTAAACTAAGATTTATAGGATTTAAAGATTATAGGATTGATCAACAATGACAGGCATCTAATAATCCGTAAATCTTATAAATCTTAGTTAAGATTTGCATCTGTTTTTTACACCTTATTTATTAATAGTTACAGTTCCCATATCCTGGACTGTTCCACTGGTTACAACAACATTGCTGATGGTTTTGGTGACGTACGGGCTAACAGGCAAAAATTTAACGCTATAATTTCCCGCTGGAAGTCCGGGGAAATAAAATTTACCTGTTTCGTCTGCTACTGTACCAACTGTATCAGTGCCGGCAATTGCATATACTTTCGGATACGCTGCTATAGGGCTAACCGTTCCGGTCAAAACACCTGAAGCAGCACTGGCTATAACCCGGATAACTGGCTTTAGTTGATATTTGCCATTACCTGTAGATACAATAGACTGTGCCGCATCAAAATCTAAACGTAAAGTATAAGCTGTACCTGCCGTAATATTCTCATTAGCATTCAATTTAATACCAGCAGTTTGTCCGCTTGGTGTGTTCAGGTCATAAGATGTGCCATTAATTACTACACGATTACCGGTTGCATTCAGTACTAAACGCACTTGTTGTATAGTTCCGGGAGGAATATTCTGTGCAGCAAGTAAGGTATCCTTACCCGATCTAAAATGGAGAATATCAATTGGGCCGCCGCCTACTGTAAGGGTTTGTTCACCGCCAGAGGTATTAATAATAATGCTTTTAATGCTTAAAATTACTGCATCATAAGGCCCCGGGCCATCAGTTAATTTAACAGTAACATTTGCAGAACTGGAATTTGTACTGCTCTTTTTACAAGAGACAATTCCTAAAGATAAGATCGTAACGGCAATAAGAATTAATTTTTTCATAATTGGGTTT
>JAQBOY010000191.1 GCA_028287805.1 Mucilaginibacter sp. | reverse complement strand
TTTTTTTAAAATCGCTGTAGGTTTTTAAAAAGTCAGCAGTCATTAATTGCAGGCTCGTATCTGTTTTATTAACCCCAAAAAGGTTGGTCAGCTTTTTTATAACAGAATCGTTCAGCAGTTTTGCATTTCTAAAAACAGGGTATTTTATTTGAGCTACAGTGCAACTGCTATCTGATTTATTACCACAATCAGCAGCACGCTGTTTAATGGTTTCATAGGTATAATTAAGTGTGTCCTTAGTAATGCCTGGAGGTTGTTTTTTGGGCACCCCCCAATTACAGGAAGTAAATGCTGCCAAAAAAGCAAATAATAATAAATGTGATAGTTTCATGCGTTAATAATTTAATAACTGTTCTTTTGATAAGGATGCATTTAACCAGCCGGGTTCAATATCCGCCTCATATTTTTTATAAAAATTTAACGCCGGATCATTCCAGTCCAATACCTGCCAAACCATACCATTATAGCCCAGTTGTTTCGCTTCTGCAATTACGCGGTCAAAAAGTGACTTACCAATGCCTTTTCCTCTAAATTCTTCGGTTACAATCAAATCTTCCAGGTATAACCGGCAGCCTTTCCAGGTAGAATAGCGTACATAATATAAAGCAAGGCCAATTATTATTCCTTGGTTTTCGGCTACAAAAGCTTTCCAAACCGGTTTTTTACCAAACCCGGCATCTTCAAATTCCTGTAAAGTTACAGTTACTTCATGTGGCGCTTTTTCGTAAAGCGCCAGTTCATTAATCAGCTCTAATAAACGCAGGCAATCTTCTTTTACAGCTACTCTTATGTTAGTCATTTTGTCATTAGTAAAGTTCAATCCAAAATTGAACATTCGAAATAAAAATCAATTATTCTTCCAGTGTTTAATAATCCTGCCACCGAATATAGTGCTGCCTACGCGTATCATATTGCTGCCCTCCTCAATAGCTAATTTATAATCAGCAGACATGCCCATTGATAAGACATCAAATGTTTGTTCTTTTCTGAAAAAACTCAGTTTTATACCATTAAAAAGAGTTTTTAGCTCGCGATACTCTTCTTTTATTTGCTTCTCGTTTTCCGTATGGGTAGCAATACCCATCAATCCCCTGATGCGGATATTTTTCAAACCTGCATATTCTTCAGACCGTAACAATTCAATCGCTTCATCAAACCCTAAACCGAACTTGGTTTCTTCGTCGGCTATATAGATCTGTAACAGGCAATCAATAACACGGTTGTTTTTTTCCGCATGTTTATTTATTTCCTGTAACAGTTTTAAACTATCAACAGATTGTATCATGCTGATAAAAGGAGCAATATATTTTACCTTATTGCTTTGCAGATGGCCAATGAGGTGCCATTGAATATCTACAGGTAATTGTTCGTGCTTTTCTACTAATTCCTGCACCATATTTTCGCCAAATACACGCTGACCGGCATCATAAGCCTGTTGAACATCAGCCGCTGTTTTTGTTTTTGATACGGCTACTAAAGTAACCTTAATAGGGGTCGTTTCTTTTTTTAAGCTTTTGATATTATCTGCAATGCTCATTTATGCGTAAATTTGCTTTTATTAAACCGCTAAATTACAGAATGCGTAAACATATTATCTTGTTTTTTTCAGCTTTACTTTTTTTTGTCGCCTGTAAAGAGAATAAATCCACCGATGGAATAATTGGACAGGATAAAATGGTTAATCTTTTAACAGAAGTTCATATTGTTGATGGCAGTATTTATAATATTACGCCTCATCCGGACAGCCTTTATAAATTTGGGCATGGAAAATACGTAGCCCTGTTTAAAAGATTTCATACAGATTCGGTACAATTTAAAAAGAGCCTTCAATACTACACCACTCAACCCAACCTGCTTGAAACTATGTACACACAGGTATTGAAAAACCTGGAGAATAAAAGAGATTCGATAAATAAAATATTATTACACCCAAATATAAAAAATGCTTTACCCAAAAAATAGTATTGATAAGCTGGGTTTTACCGAGGTAAAGGAATTAATAAAAGCGCATTGTCTGAGTGAAATGGGTCAGCTTATGGTTGACAAAATACAGGTAATGAGCAACTATGACCAGATATATAAATTCCTGAGTCAGGCCAATGAGTTTAAAAATATATTGGTAAATGATGCTGCCTTGCCTATTCATCATTTTTTTGATATTAAATCTTTGGCTAATAAAGCCAGGATTGAAGGCGCGTTTTTATCAGAAGAAGAATTTTTTCAGGTACAAGCATCCTTATTAACTGTATTTGCGGTTATTGCCTATTTTAATGAACGCGAAGGGCAATACCCTAACCTGGAAGCTTTATTTGAGCATTTGCCTATTGAAAAAGCGATCGTCAGAAAAATTGAGCAGGTAATTGACGCTAAAGGAAAAATAAAGCCAAATGCCTCAAGGGAATTGGCGGACATAACATCGGGTATAGCAAAAGCTGAACAGGAAGCCCGGAAAAAGATAGACCAGATATTTAAAAATGCGTCAGGCAGCGGATGGACAGCTGATGGATCTTTGACCGTTCGAGACGGACGTTTATGTATCCCGTTATTAGCCGAAAATAAACGTAAGCTAAAAGGGTTTATTCATGATGAGTCTTCATCAGGCCAAACTGTTTATATAGAGCCTGAAGAGGTTTTTACTTTAAATAACCGCATAAGGGATCTGGAATTTGAACGCCGCCGCGAGATTGTAAAAATATTAACTGCCTTAACAGATGAATTGCGGCCGTATGTGCCGCTATTATTATCGTATCATAGTTTGCTCACCAAGCTTGATTTTGTACGGGCCAAAGCGCTGTTTGCTATTGACATTGAAGCCCAAATGCCGCAGGTGGTAAATGAGGCTAAGCTTAAATTGGTAAATGCACGGCACCCCTTATTGTTTTTAAATTTTAAAAAAGAACATAAAACAGTTGTTCCTTTAAATGTTGAGATAGATGAGCGTATACGGATCATTGTTGTATCCGGGCCAAATGCAGGGGGTAAATCGGTTTGTATGAAAACAGTGGGCTTGCTGCAAATGATGGTACAGGCAGGTTTATTGATCCCCGCAGATGAAACAAGTGTAGCGGGAGTGTTTAAACAGGTGTTTGTTGATATTGGCGATGATCAGTCTATTGAAAGTGACCTGAGTACCTACAGCGCGCACCTTTCTAAAATGAAAAACTTTGTAGAGCAGGCTAATGGTAAAACACTGGTGTTGATTGATGAGTTTGGTACAGGTACAGATCCTCAGTTTGGCGGCCCTATAGCCGAAGCTGTACTGGAAACCTTAAACCATAAAAAGGTAAAAGGAATGGTGACCACGCACTATTCAAACCTGAAAATTTTTGCGGGA
Source organism: Mucilaginibacter sp. (assembly GCA_028287805.1). Lineage (GTDB taxonomy): Bacteria > Bacteroidota > Bacteroidia > Sphingobacteriales > Sphingobacteriaceae > Mucilaginibacter. The sequence continues at coordinate 5,952 of JAQBOY010000191.1, read as the reverse complement.
AATACGGAGGGTATAGAAAATGCCTCTATGCTTTTTAACAATGTAGAAATGAAGCCGCTTTATATGTTGGAAGTGGGTAAACCGGGTAGTTCCTATGCTTTTGAAATTGCCCAAAAAATAGGTTTGCCGCAACCGGTGCTCAATCTGGCTAAAAATAAAGTAAGTGCCGGACAGAAAAATATGGATACGTTGCTGGTTGGCCTTGAACGTGAAAAAAAAGAAATATTAGATACCCGGATAAAGCTGGAAAAACAACAAAAACATGTTGATGCTTTATTAACAGAAAATGAAAAGCTGAAAAGTTACCTGGAAGAAAACAAAAAGGTATTGATTCGTGAGGCTAAAGACCAGGCTAAAAACATCATTTTAAATGCCAATAAGCTGGTTGAAAATACCATAGCCGAAATTAAAAGCAGTAATGCTGATAAAGAAAAAACAAGAGACCTGCGCGAGAACTTAAACCGCGAACTGCTAAAAAATACGATTAAACCGGAGGCTGTAAAACCAGCGGCAACGGAAGAAGAATTGAAAGTTGGTGATTGGGTAAAGCTGACCGATGCCGAAACCACCGGGCAGGTAATGGAACTTATAAAGGATAATGTAATTATTGCCATTGGAGATCTGCGTACCGTTGCCAAAAGGAAACGGGTGATGAAGGTATCAAAGTCTGCTGTTCCTAAAGAGATAAGAAAAAGCGCTAACAGCTATAATAATGATATGTCAAGCTTCAGTCCGGAAATTGATGTACGGGGGATGAGAACAGAAGATGCATTAGGCGCGATTGAAAGGTTATTTGACCGCGCCCTGATGACGGGTTTTGGAAATTTAAAGATCATTCACGGTAAAGGTGACGGTATATTACGCAAAATGATAAGGCAATACTTAAAAAAGTACGACCAGATAGACCGCCTGGAAGATGAACATGCGGATAGAGGGGGAGATGGTATTACTTATGTGCATTTTAAATAATAAAACAAGCTAAGACTTAGTTTTCAAACTAAGTCTTTCAACCATTGTTTTTATTATGAGATTTTTATGTTTCAATATGATCTCTTTCATCCCTGTTCCCTGCATCAGGTTCGCCAACTTTTTGCTGATCGGGTAGTTCATTAGGGCCGGGAACATTAGGTTCAACATCATCGTCATTACCATCATTATCGTCAGTCCCTTCATAGTACGATTCCTGCTCATGAGGCCTGTCATTTTCGCCATTTCCCCGCTCTACTTTTTCAGGTTTAGGCGTTTCATTTTTCATTTTCGAATAGGGTTGGGCATCGTCGTAATTGGGTAAACCATCCTGGTCGTTTGCTTTAAAATTGCTATCTTCCGGATGTTCCTCTGAAGGTTCTGTCCGTCTGAAATATTCATTTCTATACCCTGCATTTTGTGAAGGATTATTTTTATCGTCACCAGACGGAGTCAGATTGTTTTTACCAAAGTTCTGTCCGCCAGCCTCTTTGCCTTCAGTGCCGGTTTTTTCTTCATGGCTGCCAAACAAAAAACTTCTTTTCAGGTCCTTTTCTTCTACATTCTTATCGTCGTCCACACGATAAGCGTTTGGCTGATTATTTTCAGCTTTCTGTAAATGTTCATCCTGTACATTTACAGGTTCATTCTCACGTAGTGTCATTGGTTTTAATTTAGTATATAGTATAATGTTTCATTTATATAATTGTTTTGTATAGTTGAAGATGATGATAAACAAATAAGTAAATTTACCTGCAACCAATTAGTAAAAATGAATAAAGTTGTTAATACCGCCGATGAAGCGCTGCATGACCTGACAGATGGCATGACCTTAATGTTAGGTGGATTTGGCTTATGTGGCTTACCAGAAAATTGTATTGCCGCGTTAGTGAAAAAGGGCGTGAAGGATTTGACCTGCATATCCAACAATGCCGGAGTTGATGATTTTGGCATCGGTTTAATGCTGAAGCAACACCAGGTTAAAAAAATGATTGCATCCTATGTAGGTGAAAATGCTGAATTTGAACGGCAATTGCTTACCGGCGAACTTGAAGTTGAACTCATACCACAGGGAACGTTGGCTACCCGCTGTATGGCGGCTGGTTATGGCATGCCTGCAATTTTTACGCCAGCAGGTATTGGAACCGAGATAGCTGAGGGAAAGGAAATACGCAATTTTAACGGTAAGGATTATTTAATGGAAATGGCCTTTGAAGCTGATTTTGCTTTGATAAAGGCATGGAAAGGCGATACCATGGGTAATTTAATTTACCGGTCAACAGCACGCAACTTTAATCCGGTGATGGCTATGGCCGGTAAGGTTACTATTGCCGAGGTGGAAGAACTGGTAGAGGCAGGAGACCTTGACCCCGACCATATTCATACCCCCGGTATTTATGTACACAGGATTTTTAAAGGAACTAATTATGAAAAGCGTATTGAGAAAAGAACCGTGCGTGAAAAACCCCAATTCTAATTCTCCCGGTTAGGGAGAATTAGAATTGGGCACTACTTAATCAGTCTTCAAATTATGCCATTGAATAGCGTAATAACCGCATGGTGCGGTACCTCCTACGTTTTGAGATGCATGTAATACTTTTGAAGCCATAAATACCGCGTCGCCAGTATCGGCATGGACCTTATCCTGCGCAACCTGAAATTGTGAATTTCCGTTGAGCATTAAAATTAACTCTTCTGCACGATGGATATGCGGCTCATGGCTGTTAAAGCCATTATTTAAAACAGTAGCATGTACATCAAACCGCTCAAACATGGTGGTTGGCCTGTCATAAACCATTCTTGTTTCGCCTTTTGGTGATTTACTCACTTTCAGGCTGTTCCAGTCTTTTATAAAAGATGGCCCGGCATCATGCCCACGTTGAATGTTTTCGTTTTTCGACAAAAAATTCAACACAAACCAACTGGTGGGTTCTGAAGAAGTATTTTCAAAAGTGATCTTATCACCAGCCAATACCAGCGCCAGGCTTCCCGGCCCTACAGTTTTACTGCTATCTTTTAAATTCAATTTAACAGTTCCGCTTTTTACCACTATCAATTGTTCAAACTGGCTGTCGCCTGCAGGTGGGTTATATTTTTTTCCGGCCGGAAGGGTAAGTGTATAAACTTCAAATTTTTTCAGGTCAAGGGTCTTTCCTGATAAGATTTGCCTTTTTTCAACAACCCCCATCTTTTTAGGAGTACTTTTGTTTATACTGTAAACTGCAGCAGGCAACGAGTCTGTTTGTGCCATAGCATGCAATGAGATGAATACTGCCAGAGCAATAAAAAATGCTTTCATAAAAGTTTGGTGTTTGGTTTATAATCTAAAATTATAAAAATAAAACATTAAAAATCGATTAAATAAAAAAAATGCAATCGATTGCCACAATAAACGTTCAATAATTATTAATTTTAAGTTTTATGACCACCAATAAATTGATGCACAGATATTTATTAGTTGCAGCATTATTAATGTTGACCTATTTCTGCGGCAACTGTCAGCAAAAGGGGGTTTATATTCAGTACAACAAGGCAATTCCTGCAGAAGCTTTTGGCGTAGAACAATTAGTAAAAGCATTTTCAAAACGACACATCCGGATCAATAATGTAAAGACAATTGAAAGTCTTGTAATAAAAGCCGATATTAATTCTGATTTACCAAAGCAGGCTTATGCCTATAAAAAACAAGGTGCTGATTATGTATTAAGCGGAGGAGATGCTGTTGGCGTAATGTATGGATTAACCGAACTTGCTGAACAGGTAGCATTGGGTAAATCTATTTTTGGAATAACTTCATTTTCTGGCAAGCCTTATATTGAAAAACGTGGTCTTAAATTCAATATTCCTTTAGATGCCCGCACGCCCAGCTATGCTGATAGCGGGTTTGCAGCCCAGCACAATATTGCCACTATGTGGGATTTTAACTATTGGAAAAACTTTTTAGATAACATGGCACGTTACCGGTACAATGTACTTTCCTTATGGAACCTGCACCAGTTTCCGTCTATGGTAAAGGTGCCTGAATACCCTGATGTAGCTTTAAATGATGTTTATGTGCGGGAGGATGTGCATGATGGAACAAAGCTATATATGGTAAAAAAAATATCAATTGATGAAAAAATAGCCTATTGGAAAAAGGTATTTAAATACGCGGAAGATAGAGGGATTGACATACAGTGGTACAACTGGAGTGTATTTGTAAGCAGCGCGGAAGGCAAGGATGGCATAAAATGGGCGCAGGATGATCCGGTTACTGTTGATTATACCCGTAAAAGCGTTAAACAATTTTTATTGACCTATCCTGATGTAAAAGCGATAGGCGTTACAGCCGGCGAGCATTTGGATACTAAACAAACAGGGCAATACAGCATTGAAAACTGGCTGGCTATGACCTATGGTAAAGGTATAATGGATGCAAAAGCGGCTAACCCTGATTTAAATGTAAGCTTAATTTTCAGGCAGCATTATACCAGGCTTGACATTATTAAGGCCGCTTTTAAAGATTATACAGGCCCTTTTCAAACAGAGTTTAAATATGCCAGGGCACGGATGTATGCTACCGTTAACCCGCCGTGGTTTGATAGTATTTACCGGGCAGATGTGATTAAATACAAAGTGAAGTGCTGGCAAAATATCCGTAATGATGATATTTTTATTTACCGGTGGGGCGATCCTGTTTTTGCAGCCCGGTTTATTAAAAATATACCACTTGATGTTACTGCCGGCTTTGTAATGGGCCCGGATGGTTATATGTATGGAAAAGATTTTGCAAGTAAAAACCCGGCCCTTTACGGAGAATATGAAATTGACAAAAACTGGTATAATTTTATGATATGGGGCAGGGCAGCCTATGATCCTGATCTTCCTGAAAGCTTTTATAAAGATCAATTAAAGCTACATTTTCCAGGAGTTAATGAAGATGAACTTTATACTACCTGGTGCGCTACATCAGCTATTGTTTCAGGTATTGATAAATTATGTTTTAAACCAAATGATTATGAGTTTGACCTGGAAGGCTGCTTTAATAAAAAAGGTTTCTTTGATATTAATGACCTGATAAGCTCAGCGCCAATACCAGGGCAAAATGTAATTTCTATTGCAGATTATGCAAAGAAACAAGGAGAAACGAATGAAATAACACCCTTTGACGTAGCCGATAAATTAGATGAGGCCGCGGCAATTTTATTAAAAGGATCAAACAACATACAGGCTAACGGTAATCCTGAATTGGCTGAAACGGTAAGCGATTTTAAAGCATGGGCCTATTTAGGAAAATATTATGCTGAAAAATTCAGAGGTGCTACATGGACAGCCATGTTACGTAATACCGGTAATGAAGTATATCGGGTAAAAGCAGTAGCGGCACTAACTAACGCGGTTGAAGAATGGAAAAATTATGCAGCGGTATCAAGTGAAAAGTATACACCGCAATTGTTTAGTCGTACAGGCAATACATTGGATTGGAATGGTTTTATTCCAGATGTTGAAAGAGATGTGGAAATAGCCAGAACTGCCAAAAAGGGGGAGCCTGTTAAACAAAAAAGCGACAATAAGCTATGGAAAATAACTTCTAAATATTACTGATTTTTTAAACTATAAAACCAATTATGAATAAATCTTTACTCAAAAAATGCCAATCAGTTGGGCTGATTGCATTGTCTGCAATGATTGTATCATCCTGTACACCAAAGCGCACAGCTCAATCTGCAGCCGGTAGTGCGGCTAAAGCATCTAATGCCGATAAGGGGCTGAAAGATTACTATAAAAATTATTTCCCCATAGGCGTAGCAGTTAATACGGCTGCTTTACATGGTCCGGATTCTGCTTTGATCGTTCGTGAGTTTAATAGCGTTACCCCCGAGAATGATATGAAGATGGGACCCATCCACCCATCAGAAAATGTATACAATTGGAAAAATGCGGATGCTATTGTTGATTTCGCAGTTAGCCATCATATCAGGATACGCGGACATAACCTATGCTGGC
>JAQBOY010000445.1 GCA_028287805.1 Mucilaginibacter sp. | reverse complement strand
TCCAGCATTTTAGCGGCAAACTCCTGCGCCAGCTTGGCATCATACAGCATTACCGGTACAATAGGATGTATGCCAGGTTTAATGTCAAAACCGGCATCCGTCATTTTTTTACGGAAGTATTGGGTATTGATTTCCAGCTTATCACGTAATTGGGTGGTTTCGCTCAGCATATCCAGTACTGCAATAGAAGCACCGGTTATAGCAGGTGCCAGCGTATTTGAAAATAAATAAGGGCGTGACCGCTGGCGAAGCATATCAATAATTTCTTTACGCCCCGAGGTAAAACCACCCGAAGCGCCGCCAAGGGCCTTACCCAGCGTTCCGGTAATAATATCAATCTTGCCCATCACGTTGTGGTGCTCATGCGTACCCCGCCCGGTTTTACCCATAAAGCCGGAGCAATGGCTTTCATCTATCATCACCAGCGCGTTATATTGTTCGGCCAAAGCGCAAATTTTATCTAACTGGGCAATAGTGCCATCCATAGAAAAAGCACCGTCGGTAACTATGATGCGATGACGGCAGCCTGCTGTTTCCTTTAGTTTCGCTTCCAGGTCGGCCATGTCATCATGCTTATAACGCTGACGCTGTGCCTTGCATAAGCGCACCCCATCAATAATGGAGGCATGGTTCAGTTCATCAGATATAATAGCATCCTGCTCATTGAACAGCGGTTCAAAAACACCACCGTTGGCATCAAAAGCCGCGGCATACAAAATGGTGTCTTCCGTTCCGAGGAAGGCAGATATTTTCGCTTCCAGCTCTTTATGTATATCCTGTGTGCCGCAAATAAACCGTACAGATGAAAGTCCGTAGCCATGGGTATCCATCACATTTTTAGCCGCTTCAATTACTTTTGAATTGGAGGACAGGCCCAAATAGTTATTAGCGCAAAAATTTATGACTTCCTTACCGCCCTGTACAGTAATATCCGCGCCTTGCGGCGATGTGATTATTCTTTCCCTTTTATATAGGCCGGCCTGTTCAATATCGGCTAATTCCTGTTGCAAAACAGGCTTTAATGTGTTATACATAGTTGTTGCTTATAGAGGAACAAAATTAAGCATTAACCAGCATTTTTGGAGACGTAAAAAAGTAGCCTTTGTATATTATCTGTGCTATAGCAAACATTTTACGTTAAAAACGCTTATTTAAACAAATATGAGAAGATATTTATTGTTTATTTTTTTTGCTTTGGCTGCTTTAGGTTTTAAAGCTTCCGCACAGCAATATGTTTTATCAGGCCGGATAACCGATCAGAAAAACAATCCTATCTCATTTGTGTCGGTCTATATCAAAAACTCCACATACGGAACTACCTCTAATGAAAATGGTGTATACCAGTTTAAACTAACCGCTGGTACTTATGATATTATTTATCGTGTTGTAGGATATAAAGAAAGAACAGAAAAAGTAACCATAACCGACCATGATGAACAGCGTGATGTACAAATGGAAGATGAAATATTTAATCGGAAAGAGGTTATTGCAAAGGCCAGAGCAGACACTGCCGCAACTGAGATTATGCGGAAGGTAATAGCTAAGCGTGAGTTTTATTTAAATGAGGTTAAATCATACTCTTGCGTGGTATATGTAAAAGGTACGCAAAGATTAATCAGCGCCCCAAAATCATTGTTACGGGAAGGCGTATCACGAAAACTCGACCTGGATACCAACGGCAGGGGTATAATTAACCAGTCGGAATCTTTATCAAACTTTAGTTTTGCACAGCCTAATAAAGTAAAGGAAGTAACCATAGCTTCCAGGCTGGCCGGTATAGAGCCAACTTTTAATTATACCAAAGCATCCGACCTGCAAACAGATTTTTATAAAAATATTTTTACTATAAGTGGCCTGAGCAGTCATGGCTTTGTTTCGCCGGTTGCAGATAACGCCTTTGCCTATTATCGTTACAAGCTGGTAGGAACCACTGTTGAAAACGGCAGGACAATTGATGAAATAGAACTTATACCACGCCGTGAACATGACCCTGTATTTAGGGGGAGTATTTACATACTGGAAGGTGATTGGCGTATTTATAGTGTTGACCTGTATTTGACTAGAATTAATAACAACCTTAACCTGGTTGATACAATGTCTATAAGTCAGCAATATGTACCTGTTAAGGATAATATATGGAGGCCTGTATCTGTTCGGTATAGTTATAAAGGGAGTGTATTTAATTTTAAGTTTGAAGGCTATTACATAGGCATATATAATAATTACAAATTTGATATTGCTGTACCGGCAAACTACTTTAATGGCGAAGCGCTCAAAATTGATACTGCGGCAAATGTAAAGCCTGAATCATACTGGGCAGCTTCCCGCCCGGTTCCGTTAACTCCGCAGGAAGCACTATATTACCACAAAAGAGACAGTACCGTAGTCCTTAAACAAACAAAGCCTTATTTAGATTCGTTGCAGCATGTTAAAAACAACCTGGTTATTATACCTTATACGGTGTTTGGCTATAAAGCTACCAGCAGGGATAATAAGGATTCACTATATGTATATCCTTTTATACAAACTTTGTTTTATAATACGGTTGAAGGCTATGGCATTAACCTGAAAGTGCGCTACACAAAAATCCTGGATGACTACAGGTCAATAAGCTACTCGCCCGCTATCAGGTATGGATTTGCTGATAAGCTGTTTAATGCAAATATGCATATCAGGTATAATTATGACCCTTTTAACGAGGGGAGCTTTTTTACAGATTTCGGAACCGATGTGCTCGACCTCAACAACGTAGGAACACGTTCGATTTACTTTAACACCCTGAGTACTTTGTTAAGTGAGCGAAACTTTGTCAAATATTATCATTCGCAGTTTGGCGATGTTGGATATCAGCGGGAAATAAAAAACGGAGTTTTATGGACAGCCAGCTTATCCTACGCCAACCGCACCCAAATGTTTAATAATTCATACAACCATATATTTACAAGTGTCGATAAGCAATACACCTCTAATAACCCATTGGCTCCCCCAACGGCTCCGCCGGATGACCGGTCAGCTTTATTCCCGCAGCACCAGGCGTTTACTTTTGTCACCTCTTTTAAAATTACGTTTGATCAGCAATATATAACCCGGCCAACAGGAAAGGTTTACCTGCCATCGCCTTACCCAATCGTCACTGTAAATTACCGGAAAGGGATATCTAATTTACTTGGCTCAGATGTAAATTATGATTTTACATCAATAGATATTTCGCAGGATCGAATGCGGTTTGGTTTATGGGGCTATTCGTCCTTTAAATTAACAGCAGGTACCTTTTTAAACAGTAAGAAATTATACTTTATAGATTATAACCACTTTTTAGGTAACCAGGGAACTACCTTTGACCCAACCTATGTGGGTAGTTTCCACTTTTTGCCGTTTTATACCTATAGTGCCAATAGTACATTCCTGGAAGCGCATTACCAGCATAATTTTTCGGGGAGAGTGCTGAATAATACTTTTTTAAGAAAGTTTAAGCTGGAAGAGATCATCGGTGCCAATTATCTTACAGAGAGAAATAATCCCAACTATTCTGAATTTTATGTAGGTCTTCAGCGTCTCATCTTCAGGGTTGACTATGGTGTCTCCTTTGCGGGGAATAAAAAATACGTGCAGGGTATCAGGATATTTTACGGGATAAGGTAACGTTTTAGTGGCTTTCCAATTTTCGCGCTAAATTATCTATATTTGCACCTCATTTAACACTGTTTGCAGCAGTATCAATGATTTATGATGAAATATAATACACTACTCTATTATTGTTACTCAACAATAGCAGATGCGGAGCAGTTTGCTAACGATCATTTAAAATTTTGTAAGGATTTAGGTTTAACAGGCCGCATTATTGTGGCTAATGAAGGCCTCAACGGAACAGTTTCCGGAACGGCAGAATCCTGTAAAATATATAGGGACACTTTACATGCCGATCCCCGCTTTGCCGCTATCGATTTTAAAATGGACGAGGTTGATACCCCTTCATTTGTAAAAATGCATGTGCGTTATAAATCCGAGATTGTACACTCCGGCTTGCGCGACCCTCATATCATTAACCCGCAAAAACAAACTGGCAAGCACCTGGAGCCAAAAGAGTTTTTGGAGATGAAGGACCGGGATGATGTGGTGATACTGGATGTACGCTCCAATTATGAGCATTCATTAGGTAAATTTAAAAACGCGGTAACGCTGGATATAGAGAATTTCAGGGATTTCCCTGCTATGATCAACGAGCTGGCACAATACAAGGATAAAAAGATACTCACCTATTGTACCGGTGGTATTAAATGCGAAAAGGCATCGGCCCTGCTTTTGCACGAAGGATTTAAGGATGTTTACCAATTGCACGGCGGTATTATTAAATATGGCAAAGAAGCAGGAGGGCAGGATTTTGAAGGCAAATGCTATGTTTTTGATAACCGCCTGTCGGTAGATGTGAACAAAGTGAACCCTGTAGTTATTTCCACTTGTTATAACTGCGGTACAACTACGCATAAAATGATTAATTGCGCTAATCCCGAATGCAATGAACATTTTACCCAATGCGATGCCTGCGGCGAAAAAATGGACGGTTGCTGTAGTGAAGCCTGTAAAGCCCACCCACGTAAGCGGGTTTATGACGGAACAGGATATTATGTAAAGGTACCGCAGCCGGTAAATACAGATAAAAAAGTAAAGGCGATTTAAATTACTTATAGGGCATTGCCGAGAA
>JAQBOY010000440.1 GCA_028287805.1 Mucilaginibacter sp. | reverse complement strand
AAATTATTTAACTTTTAACATTTAATTAATAAAAATATCTATTATAGTATTTTTATATCTTTATAGTATATATGAGCTATCTCCGTCTTCTTTTATTTCCCTTTTCTTTAATCTATGGATTGGTTGTTATTATTCGTAACTGGTGCTATGATACTGGCTTTTTTAAAAGCCAGAAATTTGATGTACCCGTTATATCCATAGGCAATCTGGAAGTTGGCGGCGCAGGTAAAAGCCCTATGACTGAGTACCTTATCCGACTATTTAAAAACGATTATATTTTAGCAACAATTAGCCGCGGATATGGCAGAAAAACAAAAGGGTTTATAAATGCCACCGAGGCTACCGCTACTGCGGCTATTATAGGCGATGAACCCGCCCAGTTTAAACACAAATTTCCTGACGTTACTATAGCTGTTTGTGAAAACAGGGCTGATGGTATAAAGCGGTTGCTGCCTGATCATAATTTAATATTAATGGATGATGCCTATCAGCACCGCGTGGTTAAGCCCGGGTTTAGTTTGCTATTGTTTGATTATCATCATTTAACCCAACCCCATCTGCTGCTGCCTGCTGGTAACATGCGCGAGCCGTTTAGCGGATACTGGCGGGCTGATGTGTTGGTTATAAGCAAATGCCCGTCAGCGCTCACTATAACTGAACGTGATAAAGTAACTAAATATATTAAACCACTAAGTTACCAGCAGCTATTTTTCACCACAATTACCTATCGGCCTTTTCAGGATTTAGCGGGAAATATAACCGATACAGTAATTGATCAGGATACAATCGTGTTCCTGCTTACCGGCATTGCCTATCCCCGGCCGCTGGTTCAGCATCTTAAAAATTATACATCATTTATTATTCATCATAATTATCCCGATCATCACCGTTTTAGCTTAAAAAATATCAGTAAACTTGCCGATGAATTTTCTAACTGCGCTTCAGATAAAAAATTGATTATAACAACAGAAAAAGATGCGCAACGTTTAGGAGAACAAGAACTGCAACCGCTTGTTAAACAGCTTCCTATTTTAGTATTACCAATAGGAATTAGTTTTTTAAATAGCGGGCAGCAACAATTTGATCAATCAGTAATAAACTATGTTAGACAACATACAAAGCACAACTCAATACATTAAAAACCGCATAGGAGATTTTGAGCCGGAGATTGGTATAATTTTAGGAACCGGCCTTGGAGCACTGGTTAATGAAATAGCAATTGAAAAACAACTTATGTATGCTAATATTCCTGATTTTCCAATTTCTACCTTGGAGTTTCATTCAGGAAAATTAATTTTTGGTACGCTTTCCGGTAAAAAAGTAGTAGCTATGCAGGGCCGGCTGCACTATTATGAAGGCTACACCATGCAGCAGATCACCTTCCCGGTAAGGGTAATGAAAACATTGGGTATTAAAACCTTATTGGTATCAAACGCCAGTGGCGCATTAAACCCCGCTTTTAAAAAGGGTGACCTGATGGTGATTGAAGACCATATTAATTTACAGCCTGATAATCCGCTATTAGGAAGAAATGATTCAGAACTTGGGCCACGCTTTCCGGATATGAGTGAGCCGTATAAAAAGTCAATGATTGATAAAGCGTTAGCTATTGCAGCCGAAAACAATATAATATGCCATAAAGGAGTTTATGTAGCTGTAACAGGCCCAAATTTAGAAACAAGGGCCGAATACAAATATTTACGGATTATAGGCGGTGATGCCGTGGGAATGAGTACGGCACCCGAAGTAATAGTTGCCAATCACATGAGTTTACCTGTATTTGCTATATCTGTATTAACTGATGAAGGTTTTCCTGAAACACTGAAACCTGTTTCAGTTGAAGAGATATTAGCAGTAGCAAGTGAATCGGAACCTAAAATGACATTGATACTTAAAAACTTGATCGCCGGTCTTTAATGCCTGATAAATTTAAATACATACTTCTATTATTCATCTGTTTAGCAGCACAGGTGTCCTTTGCGCAATATAACCCTGCCTATCCTAACCAACAGCAAAATATTTACAGGCAGGATACCTCAACCCGCAAGCCGGCTAAAAAGTTAACGGACGACCAAATGATAGATACTTTGCGCAAGCAAGAAGAAGGCAGGAAGGATTCTGTTGTTTTCAGCTCAAAATTTATCAGGGTAACCAATGAACGATTGCTTAATGACAGCACCCAACTTTTTCCGCTGGATACTGGGATAACGAATTTTGAAAATTACAGTCCGCTTTATCAACCTAAAACACCTACAATTAATTTAGGCAGCCTGGGGCTGGCCGAAAGAAGCTTATTGTTTAATCCTCCTAAAACTATTGGATTTGATGTTGGCCTGCATGCGCTCGACGCCTATCTGGTAACGCCACAGGATATTCAGTATTACAGGGCCCGGGTACCCTACACAGTTCTTTCATTAGTAACAGGTGGAAAAAAAGAACAGGTATTTAAAGTGTTGCATACCCAAAATATTAATCCATATTGGAATTTTGGCTTCAATCTTAATTTTACTGGCTCACGGGGATATTATAGTTCAACTGTTATAGCACAAAACGTAAGCGATTTAACTGCTGATGTTTATACCTGGCACGAATCTAAAAACAAGCGCTATAATTTATTACTCAGCCTTTTGTTTAATAATTTAAAATCGCCCGAAACAGGATCTATATTAAATGATACAGTTTTTACCAGCGTAAAGGGGTCATTTGATAAAGCAACAGAGCCGGTACGCCTGCCTAATACCTATGAAAACTGGAAAAGCAGTGGTATTTATATTAAACAGTTTTATTATATAGGGCGAATTGATAGTTTGAAAAAGAAAGATGCGCCCGGCACCATATTACCTACCCAGCGGGTTGCTTATACATTTAATTACAATGTGCAAAAGTATAACTTCCTGTCAAATGATGCAGACACTTACCATGTGTTCCCTGATTACTATTTTGCTTCAAACCGATCCAGGGATTCACTTACGGTAAACCACGTACAAAATGATTTTTCCTATAGTTTTTATCTCCGGGGGAAATCAACCAGTTTCATAAAAAATGAGCTAAAGCTTGATCTCGGCCTTACGCATGACCTGTACTCCTACAGCCAATATGTAAGTGATAGTACAACAAATTCAACCGGGTATAAAATAAGATATATGAACAGGGTGCAGAATACAACCTTTCAAAATATCACACTTAAAGCAAGGCTAAGCTACAGGTTTAGTGATAAAGCTGCCCTGGAAGGCAATATTAACCAAATTGCAGCAGGACGTAATTTTGGAGATTTTATTTATGATGCCAAACTATTAGTTTCCGGTGGAAATAAAGCCGGAAGAATAATTCTGGATGGCTATGTACAAAGCAGTTCGCCCAGCCTGGTATATACAGACTGGGTATCTAATCATTATATTTTCCATAACTCATTTAAAAATCAAAAAACCACAAGCTTATCCTTTAATTATATTAACGATGCCTTACAGGTGGATTTAAAGGCCGAATATTTTTTAATAGCTGATTACCTTTATTTTGCTTCACCAACCGGTGGTAATGATGCCAGCCCGCAGCAATTAAGCACTAATATCAACCTGATAAAATTCAGCCTGGGTAAAAACCTGGCTTTAAACAAGTGGCATTTTGATAATTATGTTGTTTATGAAAAAACTGATTATCAATCCATTTTACGGGTACCTACGGTATATACCTACAGCAGTTTATACTATAACACTTTTTTATTTAATGTGTTACATGCATCAATAGGAACTAATGTAAGGTTTAATACCTCTTATGTGGCACCTTCTTATGCAGTAGGCCTGGGGCAGTTTTACAATGGGCCCAACGTTACCTTCTCCTCCTACCCTGTGGCAACTGTTTTTATAAAAGGTACCATACAACGAACCAATCTTTTTTTGCAGTATGACTATGCCAACCAGGGCGTGTTTAGCAAAGGCTACTACACCGTAAACCGTTACCCGCAACCCGATCATTTACTTAAATTAGGTGTAAGCTGGACATTTTTTAATTAACCTTAAAAGAGAGCATTAATTCCCACATTCAGGGGTTAGAGGCCTACGTTTTCTGATGCTTCTTCCTTGCTGCCGGGAACAAAACATTATTTAAAATAAGCCGGTAACCCGGAGAATTAGGGTGTAAAGAAAGATCAGTAGGTGGTTCATTCTGATTATACTGGTAATTCTCAGGGTCATGGCCTCCATAAAAAGTCCACTGCCCTTTTCCGTATTCGCCGTGTATATAACGGGCTTCATTGGCGCTTTTCAGTTCGCCCATTATGGTAACGCCGGGCTTAAGCTTATTCATATTAAAAGCTGTAGCAAGTCCTCTAAACCCTTTAATCACTCTTTCATGATCCTGGGTAAGCATACTGGGCACCACATCCCATTTAGCCGAAAAATCAAATAAGGTAAAAAAGTCACGCGACTGATCAATACCACGGCTCCAGCCAACATCAATATCACTAAACCGGTGCGAAAAAGAGCCTATATCAACATTAAAATTTTGAAAAGCAAAAGTTTGGCTAAAGTCTAACTTGGATTGTGCTCTGGGGTCAGGCGGGTCACCATCATATATCTCGTCAACAATATCTGTATTAGCTGCAGCCAGGGCTATATCAAAACTATCCGCGCCCGAACACATAGCAAATAAAAAACCGCCACCTGCACAAAAATCACGTATTTTTTGAGCTACAATCAGTTTCATTTTAGATACTTTTTGAAATCCCCATCTATGTGCAGTAGCTTCCTGGATAGCTTTGTCTTCCATAAATTTTGATCCATTTCTACCACGACCGGAAGATTTGCTGTATTGGCCCGTAAAATCTTCATGATGCAGGTGCAACCAGTCATATTTAGGGAGATCACCTTTTAATATTTCATCATCATAAATAATATCAAAAGGAATCTCTGCATATTTTAAAACAATGATAACGGCATCATCTGAGGGTTTAATACCTTCTTTGGGCGAATACACTGCCATCCGGGGCGCCTTTTCAAGTTTTACCAGGTCCATATTAACCGAAGGATCGTTAATTTGGTTAATAATTTCACTTACCCTGGCATCACTTATAATATCATAGCTTACTCCCCGAACTTTACATTCGTCTTCCAGCTTTTTATTATACTTGCTCATAAAGCTGCCGCCGCGATAATTTAAAAGCCAGTTAACCTCATCACCGTTTTTTAATATCCAAAAAGCAATGCCATATGATTTTAAATGATCTTTCTGCACATCATCCATAGGTACCAATAGAGAAGCAGCTCTACCCGGGAAAGGTAAAATGGTGAAAGATAAAAGCAGAAAGGTAAAAGCTGAAAGCTTTTTTAGGAGATGCTTCATATTAAAATTATTAATACTAATCCTATACCTGTTTTATAACTTCAAATAAGATATAACTGCTAAAACTAACCCTTAAGAATTATCAAATAAAGGTCTCCCCTTCCACAAATATTTAGAGGGGCTTATGTCTTCTGTTTCTTTTTTTTGGCCGCCGGGAATAAAACATTATTTAAAATAAGCCGGTAACCGGGAGAATTGGGATGCAGTGAAAGATCGGTTGGCGGATCATTCACATTATGCTGGTAATCTTCGGGGTCATGGCCTCCATAAAAGGTCCACTGGCCTTTCCCATATTCACCGTGCATGTAACGGGCCTCATTGGCGGTCTTCATTTCGCCCATAATGGTAACACCGGGCTTTATTTTGTTAATATCAAAAGCGGTAGTTAACCCCATAAAACCTTTAATTACCTTTTCATGATTTTGAGTAAGCATGCTCGGTATTACATCCCATTTCGCCGAAAAATCAAATAAAGTAAAAAAGTCTCTTGTGCGCTCAACCTGGCGTGTCTGGGTAACATCAATATCACTAAACTGGTGCGAAAAAGGATTCATATCCAGCGTAAAGTTTTGAAACGCGAAAGTTTGGCTAAAATCTAATTTTGATTGAGCTTTTGGGTCAGCGGCATCACCATCAAACATGGCTTCGCAAATATCAGTATTGGCGGCTGATAATGCTATATCAAAAGTATCTGTACCCGAGCACATGGCAAATAAAAAGCCACCGCCTGCACAAAAATCGCGTATATGCTGCGCAACAGCCAGTTTCATCTGCGATACTTTTTTATATCCCAGTTTTTGCGCGGTTTCTTCCTGTACTTTTTTATCCTGAATATACCAGGGCTCATTTTTATACACATAGAATTTACTGTATTGGCCGGTAAAATCTTCATGGTGCAGGTGCAGCCAATCGTACTTTGGTAAATCACCCGCCAAAACTTCCTGATCATATACTACATCAAAAGGAATTTCTGCATATTTTAATACCAGTGTAACGGCATCATCCCAGGGCATTTTATTTTTAGGAGAATAAACTGCTATTTTAGGTGGTTTTTGTAGTTTTACCAGATCCATATTTACAGATGGATCGCCTACTTCGTTTACAATCTCGCTTACCTTGGCATCTGCTAAAACCTCGTAGCTAACCCCGCGTATATTGCACTCATCTTCTGTTTTCTTATCATATTTCATCATAAAGCTGCCCCCCCGGTAATTAAGCAGCCAATCAACTTCATCGCCATTCCTTAATACCAAAAAAGCAATGCCATATGACTTTAAATGATCTTTTTGCACATCATCCATGGGAATCAATATAGAAGCAGCCCTGCTTAGAAATGGCAAAAGGGTGAAGGCTAAAAGCAGAAAGGTAAAAACTGAAAGCTTTGCTTGGAGATGCTTCATGTTCAAAAATAACGAATAATAATTGAAGCTATTATGTTTAATTATATTAATTGCTTTAGTTTAGTTGGTTGATAAACCCGAACCCCAATACATTATTTCTCCCTTATCCTGTTAGCTTCAGCTTTATCCTTTTACCTTTCAGCTTTTACCTTATTTTATTACCTTTGCCAACTATCTAAAAAAAGAAATGAGTAAAGCAATTATCAAAACCGCAAAGGGCGATATGACCGTAGAGTTTTATGAGAAAGATGCCCCTAAAGCTGTAGCAAACTTTAAAAAACTGGCCAAAGAGGGCTTTTACGATGGCGTAACTTTTCATAGAGTAATCCCTGACTTTATGATCCAGGGAGGCTGTCCTAATTCAAAAAATCCTGAAACAGCACACCGTGCAGGAACAGGCGGCCCGGGTTATACTATCGATTGTGAATTAACAGGCGAAAACCAATACCATGACCGTGGCGTATTATCAATGGCGCATGCAGGCCGCAACACCGGCGGATCACAATTTTTTATTTGCCATAGCCGTACAAACACGGCTCATTTAGACAGGAACCATACTTGCTTTGGTAAAGTAATTGAAAACATTGACGTAGTAGATGAGATACGTCAGGGTGATAAGA
The DNA here is from genome assembly GCA_028287805.1 of Mucilaginibacter sp. Classification (GTDB taxonomy): domain Bacteria; phylum Bacteroidota; class Bacteroidia; order Sphingobacteriales; family Sphingobacteriaceae; genus Mucilaginibacter. The sequence continues at coordinate 8,700 of JAQBOY010000440.1, read as the reverse complement.
TTTTAGGAATTGAGGTTATTGAAGATTGATTTAGTTGAAGAAGCTGTAAAGGATGAAATAGTTAGAAACAATACAGATATGTTGTAACGTTTTCTACTTTTTTAATTTCAGCCTCTGCAACATTTACAAACCTACAACATACACACATGAATTTAAGCGGAATTGTATCAGTATCAGGCAAACCCGGATTATGGAAAGCGCTGGCTCAAAATAAAAACGGGTTTGTGTTAGAAAGCCTTGATGCACAAAAAACCAAACTGATAGCTAATTTATCAACCGCCAAATTAGCGGCGCTGGATGAAATAACTATTTTTGGCTATGAGGATGATATTAAACTTACTGATGTATTTGAGCGAATTAAAACTGCCAAAAACATTCCTGATGCCAAAGCTGACGGTAAAGTTTTAAGAACATTTTTCAGGGAAATAGCACCCGATCATGATGAGGAAAAAGTTTATGCCTCTGATATGAAAAAGGTAATATCCTGGTACCATATTTTAAAGGATATGCCCCAGTTTAATGAGGAAGCTCCGGAAAAAGAAACTATTGAACCACCTGTAGAGGCTTCTCCTATAGAAAAAGCTCCTGTAGTTGAAGCCTCAGTAAAAGAAAACAAAAAAGAAGCAGTTGCCAAAGCACCGAAACCCAAAAAGGCACCTGCTAAAAAAGATTAACGAGGTATAAGCTATGCAAATGAGTTATCGCATTGATATTTTGCAATAACTCATTTGTATGGTAATTGTATTACCCAAATCTCTATCAGTTCCTTACTGCTTTCTTATCTCCTTTGTTAACTGCTTAAGTTACTCTTTGCCACCCGGTCTAATTTTTCAATTGCTGCTGTAAAAGCTACCAAGTAATTCGTTCGTTAAGAAATGTAAATGCATCTGCAGGATATACCACTAATTCAGTTTTACAGGACTTCGTTAATAAACTGATCAACGGCAGTATTAATTTCCATATGATTTTCAACCATACTTTGATGGCCCTGCTTTACTATTTTAAGGGTTGAATTTTTAATATGCCGATGTATATATTTACTGCATCTTACAGTGTTCAGACGATCACTGATGCCTCCAATTATCAAAACGGGAATCTGTATTTTTCCTAACTGACCAGTGACATCAAACTGCATCAATTGTAACATACTTTCGGCAACAGCACCAGTGTCACTTGTAGGTGCCATTGCTGAAATATAAATTAATTGATAAGCAGTTTGATTGCCTGTAAAGTACAGGTATCTAAATATCAGACAGGAAATTCCGTTCCAAAAATTGATACGGCTTAAAACCTGCATAAAAGAATCATATTTTTTTATGAAATTAAAAAATGGCACTAATACCGGCTTCTGCAGGTATTTAAGCGGAAATGCGAAACGGCTGGTAAGTATTGGATTTACATAGGAACCGCCATGTAGAATAACTGCCTTTGTATTTACATTAGGCGTATAACGTAAACAATACTGAATTAGGATGGTGCCAGCCATACTGTGCCCATAAATTATGGCATTTTTAATCCCCAATTGATCTAATATATTCTTAATATCTTCAGCCAGTGTTGGTATAGCCAACTGATGTGAGGAATACTGTTTAGTATGTATAGGCAGATCTAAAAATATTAAACGATATTTTTTATTAAAATATTTCCGCTGATAATACCATTGCGTATGATCAGCATTTAACCCGTGAATAAACACCAGAGGCGGCCCATCTGCAGGTCCGTCAAACTGTGCATACCAAGTATTTCCTGTTGGGCATTGAATATAGCGATCATCCTTTGGTGGCAGCCAATTTAATTTTTCGCCCTGGCCTTTTGATACCAATCTTGAAATAATATACCTGCCAAAAAGAAAAAAAACTCCAGTAGCAATATAGCCTAACGGTTTATAAATATTTTTTTTTCGCCCGGTCATATCTCATTAAATACAACAACCAGACCAAAGAAGAAAAAGGAGATATTACAGGGCTAAATTAACAATGCAGATAAAATATTGGGATTATATATAGAATCCTCTGTTATGTGGGATATTCAGACTACCGGAAAATATCTTCAGTCTTTAAAAGAAATAATAAATTTTGACCCTTCATTTACTTTACTCTCTAAAGTAATATCTCCGCCTAAATTAATGATATAGTTATATACCAAATATAAACCTATCCCTTTGCTATCTGCATGGGGATGAAATTTCTGTTTAAATCCAAAAACTTTGTTTTTATTTTTATCCATATCAAAGCCAAGTCCATTATCTGTAAAAATTAATTGATTAGTTCCGTTGTCTCGTTTAGAATAAATAGAGATCAGTGGTGGAATACCAGGCCTGGCATATTTGATGGAGTTGGTGATAAGGTTAAGAAATACGCTCTCCAGATAAGCTTTATTAAATTTTATTTTTGAGACCGAAGAAAAATCGACGTGGAAAGTTGCCTTTGAATCATAAATTAATGATTTTAATGACTGAAGAACCGCATTAAGGCACTCATTTAAATCCAATTCTTGTACAGTAACATTCAAGGTATCTTTCTCACTTAAAACATCTATATAGTTATTTAAGGTATCTTTTAAGTTCTTTATAGAAAGCTTAAGCATATCTATAATTTCAAGCACTTCTTCATCCTGAATTTTAGAGACATCCAGCAAACTAAAAATTGAAAGCAGATTATTAACCGGCGATCGCAGATCATGTGAGGTTCTATAGGTCAATTGCTTCAAATCAATATTACTCTTTGTCAAATTGGCCAACAGCAAATTCCGGTCATCTTCCTGTTTCTTTTTATGAGTTATATTTTTAGCTATCGCGAAAACAACTTTTTCACTTTCTATAGGCATAGATGTCCACGAGAGCCATACTATCTCTCCACTTTTTGTTACATACCTGTTTTCAAAATTCAGAAGCGGAGTATTTTTTCTAAGATTTTCGCGATTGGTCGCCGTAATGTTCTGATCATCAACAAAAACAAATTCATTAATTGGCCTCGCAAATAGTTCCTCTTTAGTATAGCCTAATATTTTTATAACAGTTTGATTTATCCTTTTAAAATAGCCGTCATAACCAGCTATACATATCAGATCTGGCGATAATTCGAAAAAAAGCTCTAAGTTGAAGTTATCAATTGAATTTATTTCATGATTGGTCATAGTAGCAACTTCGAAAGAAGCTAATATAAGTACAATTACAATAATATGTACCCAAATTCTCCCTAATCTGCTCTCTATATGTATGCATTAATAAATTGAATATTAGTTATCTGTTAATTTATTAATGTTTAAAGCGGCAGGATAATGTTTAATGATTAATAATTTACCCATAGATTACAATAGGATTTTTATTGGTCTCATAAATTAAAATGAAATGAGATAAAATTAAGAGAAGCTAATCGGGCTTCAATTAAAATTTATTTTCCTCCTTTGCCTTAATCCAGCATGAAAAGTGCAGTTGTATCAGACGAATAGTAATTTATGGGCATTTTCTTGCGGGCACAAGAACTCAGTGTACGACTAATATTGATGTAAAGAAATTTCAATCATAGTTTAGCGTTAACTTAAATCTGCCAAAACCAATGTTGTGGTCAGTTAATATCGTTCTAACCAATTCCTCTTTTTCAGTACTTATAGCATTTGTTGATATTAAAACCATATCAGGCTTTGTCTTCAGGCAAATATCTAATAATTGATTTTTCCCCCCATATATTTTGTAACCATACAGAAACATATTATGCTTTGATACATCATCATCAATCCATCCAATCGGTCTTAATTTGTGTCTATGGTTTTGTAAAAGTTCTTTAATTAATAAATACCCGCTATCACCAGCTCCATAAATAATAACCTTTTTTTCAGAATGGCGGTTTCTATTAATCAACTCACTAACCCATCTATAAAACAGTCTGGAAAATACAATACCTGTAAAAGTTAATAAAAAGTCTATCATATAAAAGTAAGGTATATAAATACCTGCTTTGCCTTTTATAAACAGTATTACCACAAGTATCAAGGTAGAGATGCATATAAATACAAAATAACCGGCTACTTCTATAACTTCCATATACCTCCACATCCGGTAGTAAAGATTAGTTATGTAAAATACCGATATTTTAACACATATGAATGTTGCTAAAATGATATACTCATTTTCTGCATTAATAATATGCATTGATTTAGTGGCTATTAAAAAAGAGCTATAAATAATCAAAATATCAGTACATATGCCAATTATTAATTTTTTGTGCAAAAGAAAAAAACGGAACGTTAAAGTATTACCAACCTGTTGTCCTTTGATTTTTAAATAAGAGAGTTTTTCTTCTGATTCATTATAGACTTTTACTTTAGAAAGTATTAAAGAAAAAACAACAGAAAATATAGCGAGTAATAGTATACATAAAAACAGATTATTAATTTGTGTTTTAAACATTAATATACATAATATACCCCATATAGCGCTAATAAAATACAAAGTTAAAACTGCCTTTTTTTCACTTAAGCCTAAAGCTACAAGGCGATGTGAAGTATGGTCTTTACCTCCCTGATCAATTCTTCGCCCGGCTGCAAGGCGTTTAATAGTTACCAAAGTGGTATCCATTATAGGAATTGCCATTAAACTTATTGGTATGAAAAGCACCAAAATTGCAGATGAAGACCCCAATTTATGTTGAACAGAAATGCTGAGATAGGATAACGCGAATCCTAAAAATAAGCTTCCGGAATCACCCATAAATATTTTGGCCGGTTTAAAATTATAAAACAGAAAGCCAAAAGCAGCACCTGAAATAGCGAATGCTGTCATAGCCAGTCCGTATTCGCCCTTTAATACTGCTAATACACCTGCTATAATAGCTACAATGCCTGAAATTCCGCCTGCAAGCCCATCCATGTTATCTAAAAGGTTTATAGCATTGGTTATGCCTATAACCCATATAAATGTTAAAGGTACGCCAGCCCAACCTAACATGCCGCCACCAAAATCAAAACCATTATAGATAAGTATAAAAGAGGCAATAATTTGGCTAAGGAGCTTAATTACCGGTTTAATTTCCCATATATCGTCTACTAAGCCTATTGAAAACATAATGCAAAAAGCACCATATATCATCCAGTTTATATTGTCGAAATTTGTACTAAGAATTGCTATGCTAAAGGAAATAAAAATGCCAATACCGCCCATTAAGGCTGTTGGATTTTTATGCCAGCGATCATTTCGCGGATATACAACCCATCCTTTATGATAGGCTAATTTAATTATTAACGGCACTATTGCTAAACAGACTGCTAGTGAAATACAACCTGTTATAATCGGCTTAATCAGAACAGACATTTTGTAATTATTTACTCATTAAGCTATATTTAATATCTAATATTTTAGATATACCCCCTTCAATAGATAATAAATTTCTGTTAAGTACCTGTAACATTTTAGAGTTATCCGGTTGGCGGCGTGTCATATCTCCTTCTGTTAATGCCTCAAGATGAACTATTGATGATGATGAGTCAGTAATTGAAATTACTTTTTCGGCAAGCTCAACTATACTCAATTCCTTTGAGCTCCCAATATTTATTACTTCATTTACATAAAGGGCGTTTTCAAAAATTTTAGTAGTAGCTTCAATATTGTCTTCTATATAACAAAATGTTCGGGTTTGGGCGCCACTACCATATATGGTGATGTTCTGATTATTTAATGCTGCTTCTATAAATTTAGACACTACAAAATCGGTACTTTGTTTTGGTCCATAAGTATTAAAAAACCTGAAAATTGTATAATTAAGACCATATTCTTTTTGATATGATCTAAAAAATGCCTCTCCAACATTCTTTACAATGGCGTAAGGTAGTTTAGAATTTAGCGGAGTAGTATGCTCATTTTGAGGAAATTCAACAGGCTCTCCATATACTTCAGAGGATGAAGAATAAAACACACGTTTAACACATGTATTCTTTGATAAATTAAGTATGTTTTTAATGCCTTCAATGTCCTGGAGAACGGAAATTGGATTGTTTAATGTACGTTTAACACCAACTAATGCTGCATAATGAAAAACAAAATCAAACTTAAAAGCCAGCATAATCGCCGATAAGTCATTATAATTATTTACATCACATTTAATAAAAGTAAAATTGTCGCAGCTTTTTGGAAGATTACGAATTGAACCTGTAATTAAGTTATCAGCTACAACAACATGATATTCCTTTTTTTTAACTAAGAAGCAAGCAAGTGCACCCCCAACATTGCCAGCACCACCTGTTATTAAAATTTTTATCATTTACTTATTTTTTTATTTTTCTGAATATAAAACTTATTGTTTAATAGGCTGTTAAGTTAATAAAAACTTATATAGATCTTCCATTTCTTTTACTAAACGAGAATAGGTGTAATTTTGTAAAACAAAATGTTTCCCATTCTCAGCTATTTTACACCTAAGTTCCTTATTTACAATTAGTTCATTTAACTTATCAGCAAATATATTTGGTTCCTGTTCACATACAAATCCGTTATAGCCATCTTTTACTACATCTTTTACCCCACCTACATTTGTACATATCACTCCTTTTTGTGATGCCATGGCTTCAATAATGCTTACAGGCGTGCCTTCATTTAATGATGTAAGTGCTATAATATCTGAACCTGCATTTATTATATCAATATCTTTTCGCCATGAAGTGAAAATAATATTTGCTTTATAATTATTATCCCCATATTTACAGAAATCAAATTCCGCTTCTCTAATCGTTGAGGTTATGTGGTCAAGCAGTTCGCCATCTCCAACTATAAATACTTTAAATTTAAGACTCGGATTCTTTTCTTTAAGTATTTTTAGTGATTGAATAAATAAATAATGATTTTTAATAGGTGCTAGCCTACCTGTAATGGTAATTACAATTTCATCTTCTTGTATATCATAACATTTCCTGAAATCTAAACGTTTTTGCTCTGTGTTTTGTGAAAATTTATCAAGATCAAATCCTAGTTTGATTACATGAATTTTATTTTCAGGAGCAATGCCATATTTATTTACGAGATCATATTTTTGAGTTTCGCTAATAGCAATTATAGCATTACTAATACTGGCCAAGTAGCGCTCAATAGCAAGAAAAACTTTTGTTTTTATAGGAGAAAAGTATCCGTCAAAAATATTTCCATGATAAGTATGCAAAATTGCTTTAGGCCGGTTAGGGTTATGGTAAGCCGCTAATCGCCCCAATACACCGGCTTTTGCTGCATGGGTATGTACAATATCGGGCTTGTAATTTTTAATTGTGTTTTGAATATATTTAAAAGCCCGAAAATCCTTTGACGGATTTATACTGCGGTACATATCAGGAACATATTCGTAAGGTATATTTAAATTATCCAATACATATGCTGAACTTCCTTCATGTGATTCTTTAATGCCGGTTATTACTTTGGTTTGGTAATGCTGATCAATATATTTTGAAAGATAAGCTACATTTAAAGTAGGACCGCCAATATTTAAGCGGTTAAGTATTCTTAAAACTTTTGGCATTATGAATTAATATTTTTTTTGAACCACTTTTGAAAGCAGTAGAGTGTCCATAATTGACGGGCATGATTAGCTTTGTTAGAAATATGTTCATCAATTAGCTGCTTTATATATTTAATATTGAATAATTCTGTTTTCTGTAGGTTGGTATCAGATAATGTATCGAGCAAATCTTTTTTAAGAGGGCCCCTTAACCATTCGCCTACAGGAATTTCAAACCCTGATTTTGGTGAATTAAAAAAGCCTTCAGGTAGAAGGTCTTTAAATGTGTCCTTCAAAATTCGCTTTTTATTACCTTTATAAATTAAATAATCATCAGGCAAATGATAAGTGTATTCCATTAAACGATGATCTAAAAATGGCGACCGGCATTCCAGCGAACAAAGCATGCTTGCCCTGTCAACTTTTACCAACATATCACCTTCAAGAGAAATTTTTTTATCGATATACCTTAACTGTTTTAACTCATCATCTGTTGACTTTATTTTTACAAGGTATTTTTCAAGTAAATTTTTTAAATCCAGCGTTTCATGTGTAAATAACATTTCCAGTTCATGTTGCCTAAAACCTAAAGCTAATAAGTTTAAATGTCCGGGTATAGTTTCTTCATTTAACAAATCAACTACTTTTTTCACTTTAGAAAATATTGATTTTGAATCGCCCCGGTTTAAAATATTATCTGAAATTGTTTTGTTACTAAGCAATGATTTTATAAATCCAGGTACATACTGTTCAACCCTTCTACGATAATGTGGCAGCATATATTTATTGTAGCCTCCAAAAACCTCATCACCTCCATCTCCGGTTAGGGCTACTTTAACATATTGCACAGTTTTAGAGGATACAAAATAAGTGGGAAGGCATGAAGAATCCGCATAAGGTTCATCATAATTTAAAACAATGTGATCTATGTAGCTAAAAATATCATTATAATCTAATATATATTCATGATGTTCCGCATTGATATGGGTAGCTATTTGCCTGGCTCTTGCAGATTCATCATATCGCTTGTTGTTGTATCCAACAGAAAAAGTATTCACTTTTTTATTAGATGTTTTTGCCATAATTGCAGCGATAATGGTTGAATCAACCCCCCCGCTTAAAAAAACGCCCAAGGGCACGTCGGCAATCATTCTTTGTTCAACAGACTCAAAAAGCAAATGGCGTATTTCCTTTTGAGCATTTAAATATGAAATACCCGGGTCAG
>JAQBOY010000433.1 GCA_028287805.1 Mucilaginibacter sp. | reverse complement strand
TTCAATCCTCTTTATTATTGGTATAGACGATTGAAGGTTTAAAACATTTCAAAAATAAAAAAATGAATGGCAGCCCGTTCATTTTTAGTTTATTATATCATTAAGAAATGATAAAGATGTGATCCCTATGAGAACACAACCTTATGATTAACCTATTAATTTATAGAATTTAACTTTTGACTTACCTTTAGAGTCGATACGTGTACCAAGGGATAGAATTCCCTTGTTCAAGTAATAACTTTTCTGCTATTAAGTGGTAAATATTCACTAATTTTTGGATGCCGTCTTCTTCCAGTTGTTGGTTTTTGCCTCCTGATGCTTGTTATAAATTCAACCCATATCGCGTACTCCGCCCACCACTTTCACCTAAAGGAATTATCGCTTTAATCGCCAGCAAGTCTTGCAGATCTCGAGTTGCGGTCGCCTTTGATACCTTAGTTAAGGTTCCGTATTTACTCGCATTAATCCCTCCAACAAAACCTTTGGGACCTTCTTCCAGCATTCTTTTAATAACTTTTAGCTGACGTTCAGAAAACTTGTCTCTGAACCTGTCGAAGAACATGGTCTTCTTTAACACAAAATCAATCTGGTCTTCCGTGTCTTGTTGTGCATCTAAAATAACATCAACGAAATAGCTAAGCCATGTAGTGATTTCAATAGATCGTTGCGCATTTTCTAAAGCGTTGTAATAGTTGTTTTTTTCCGCTTCAATCGTTTTGGACAAACTAAGAAGTACGGGACGATTAATGCCTTGAGATAAAGCCTTCTCTGCAATGGCCCGACCGATTCTACCATTCCCATCTTCGAAAGGATGTATCGATTCAAAATATAAATGAGCTATAGCTGATCTGATAGGAGCCTTCTTTATTTCATTCTTACCTCCCGGTCCGCTTTCATTGAACCAAGTGATAAAGCGGTCCATTTCTTCCGGCACTCTTTCCGAAGGTGGTGCTTCATAGTGCACTTTCTCTTTTCCCAGGGCTCCTGAAACTACCTCCATAGGCTCGGGATGGTCCCGCCATGCACCGACTTTCATTTTGGTCTCACTGCCTAGCAACATTGTATGCCATGAGAATAACTGCTCTCTGGTTAATTTTTTCTTGTATGTGTTGCGTACATCTACCATTAATTCACCAATGCCCTTTGCTTTTTTGTCTGATGTATGATGTTTTTCAATTAAGCCAAGCCTACTTCGGATAGAAGACATCACATCTTTTCGGCTGAGATATTCACCCTCAATCTCAGATGTCTTTATGGCCTCTGCAACCATGATATCAATAATCGCCTCCATCTGTGTATCGGCCGGTAGTGCCTTAAGAATGCCACTAATCAAACCCGTCTTTTCCGAGAATTGATAAAGCTTTTCCTCGATTTCGCTAATGTTATAAGTGAAATCAGGCCATTCTTCTCTTTGCCAGTTATACGTCATGAGCCGAATACTTAATTTATTCGGCTCAAATATACTAAATAATATGAGCCGAATAGGTGTTTTATTCGGCTCAAGGCTTTTAGGTAAATTATCAGATTGCTCGATTGACTCCCGAATTACTCCGATTTAGGTGCTTTTTGGTACATATTTTGGGTACGTGTAAAAAACAAAAAGTTTTGACATTCTCTTTTGTGATCCCGCTGGGATTCGAACCCAAGACCCCAACAAGCTGTCCATCATTTCCCAATATTCGTCCAACGATGGCAGGGTATTGTTAATTTACTGTTGATTCAATTTTTTCAGATACAACTGGTACAATTCCATTCTGGAAAGGTGCCATCTCACAATGTGCTGGAAAAAATGTTTGCGGCTGGTGTACTTGCTACTTTATACTTTTTACAAATTCCCCCATTACCGCTTCCCTTATCAATGCTGGCGGCAGTATTCCCTGCGATAAAATAAAGTCATGAAAACGCTGTGCATTGAATTTTGAGCCGAGGGCCTGTTCGGCATCCTTGCGCAGGGCTAACAGTTTGGTGAAGCCATAAAAATAACTATTGGCCTGGCCGGGAGCCCTTAACGTATAACGTTCCACTTCCTGTTTAGCAAATGCATGCGATTGTACCACATCGTTCATCAGCAGATCAAGGGCCTGCTGCTGTGTAATAAGGCCTGCCTGTAATTCTGGATCCAAAAAGGCCCGGGCTGCGCGTAGTAAACGGTAATCGAGCGAAACCAACTGACCCTCTGCCGGCATAAAGGGTCTGGTAATATATTCCGAATATAAACCCCATCCTTCCACGTTCGTCGAATTAAAGGCATATAGCGCGCGGGCCTGTGAAACGCCCTCCTCAACCATTTTATCAAATTGCAACTCATGACCAGGCCGCGCTTCATGGGCTATGATGGTCCACGATGCGGCATCAAAAGTAAAATCGTCATATTTATCGGTTTTCTCACCGGGTGCAGGCGGCATGTTTAAGGGCAGCACAAACACCCCGCGCTCGCCGGTGTTATTCAAAAACGGCGGCGGCACCATGTGCGGAGCAGGCTGCTGAGCGGTTTCGGCGGCGCTGGCCAGCCTAATGATAGCAGGCCGGTTGGGCAGGGTAACCAATTGTTGCTTGCGGATGATGTCTTCGATGTCGGCCAGGCGCCTTTTATAAAGGGGCATGATGGAATCGCCAATGATCTGGTCCTTTTTCAAAAACTTAATTACATCACGATAATCGGCCGATGGCAGGTTGTTCTTTTTGGCGATCTGTTCGGCCAGCGGCTTCATCTGGTTTTGTATATCCGTGAATGCTGCGTGGGCCATCTTTGCAATTTCGGCCGGCAGAATATCAATGCCATATCCCTCCAGATTAAGCTTATATTCCTCGGGCGGCAAGCGAAAATCGGTTCTTGCCTTTGGCAGCACATTGGCCTTCACCCACGCATCATAATCCGCCAGCTGTTTTTTTATGGCAGCGTAGGCTTGTTCATATCCGCTTACCTGGTATTTTTTAAATAAACCACCTATACCCTCCACAACGCTGGCGTTACGCGCAAGGGTAACCTCCATTTCCTGTTTTGAGGGGTAAATCATACCCGGCTTAGCCATTTGCTTGCTAGTGCGCTGCATTAATATGGCGGTGAATGGTTGGTAGCCCTTTTGTAAGCCGGCATATTTAAGCAAACGGATAACCGCCGCAGAACGCCGCTCCGCCGGCGTCTGGTCGTCGAGCAGAGTTTGCATACCGCTAAAAATATTTGCCGTGGCATTAAAAAATGGAACTTCCCGGGCAAGTGCAAAATCCTCCTGCCTGAAGTTCAGCTCCGTTTGATTGATCAATATATCCAGGTCCTGGCTTACTGCTGTATTGGTTTCCTTTTGTTTTGCCTCTTTTAATTGTGCCACAGCTTGTACCTTGTCCTTGCGCTCAAGCGCTATATTTTCGAGCGTTGGCACCGCAATTAATGTATCATAATAGGCCAGTCCTTGTTGCGAACCAAATTCCGGTGAATACTTTTTATCAATATCCAGCAGCATTTTGGTATAACTGTTTGATTTTCCGATCCAATCCTTATCGGCGACGGTATTAGCAGGAGTGGTTTGTGCCCTTAATAAAAAGGGCGAGCTCATAAATATTAATGCAGAGATTACTTTTAAAGCATTGTTGGAGTTGGTCATGAAAATACTTGTGTTTTAAAGTATAAATGTATGCTAAAATAACTTAGGTTGGCAATTTTCAACCATGTAAATAGCTACAAATAGCTATTGTAGTTACTACTTCGTATAGGTAACTTGAACTTTTCAAAAAAGCATCAAACCCCAGTTTAAGCCTTTATAATCTTTCCCGATTAACATTTTATAAAATTGATTTTACTGTAATCAGTTTATTCCCTTTTAAGAAATTATACTTAACATGCATCTCAGCAATCTGAATAGAAGTCCACCTATATTTTCTTTTTTTTAAAGATAATAAGATACTGGTATTTGAACTTAATTAATTATAATTCTAACTAAAACATTGAATTATGAAAAAGTTAATTATTTCTTTCGTTGTAATCATTTTGCTATCTGTTATTTCCATTAGCTGGAAAAAAGCTTCAGGTGGCGCCGTAATTATTAATGAATTTGTATGCGGGCTGTACGATGCTGACGGTAATGTTGTCATCACTGACAATTCTCATGCTGTAGTTAACCCTTCAGGTAATGGTATGTTAAGATGCGAGGCGGAGGTTCCTAATTCTACAGGCAGAGCTGTTATATTCAATAACCTTAGTTGCGTTACATTTGCCGGATTTACTAAGGGCACTGAAGTAATAAGTGCAAGTG